>JABFGF010000009.1 GCA_013112635.1 Calditrichota bacterium
GAGGGAGATGGTTTTCCACATTTTGTGGATAATTAAAGAAAGAAAAAAGAAGCAAAAAAGAAAGAAAACTTTTCAACTACAACGGTGGGGTTCTCACTTTACTATTGACTATCTAAGCCTAATAGTATATTTTGTTAGCATAATTTTTGTGTTAAGTTTATCAAAAAATGTTTAGACTTTCATTTGCCTCAACAAGAAAGTCTTTTACTTCATTAGGGTTTATTCTTTGATCATATTTGAAATAGATAAAATTTGTTCCATTAGTTTCTAAGTTTAGTACATTTTCTTTTTGCTCAAAAAATTGTAACACTTTTGTTGTGAATACTCTGCTATTCTCACTTTCATCTTCTCCTTCCAAAAGATATTTTTTAGAAAATTGAGGATTAGAAGAAAAGTTAATGTCTTGAGAATTAAAAGCTGTTGCTATTTTTTTGATGAAAGATTTAGGACCAATAAAACCAAAATTAAAACAAGATCAAGTATATTGTTATCTGTCATATTTACCAAAATGAATTAAATGCTAACGGCCGAATGTTTACCGGATTTTACGTTGGAAAAACTTCCGGTTACCGATTCACAGTCGCACGTAAAATTCCGTGTACAACATTTTGTTATACAAACTCAACTGTGATAACCAGATAAATATTAATTATTTTAAAACCGCAATAATTTGTTTTAGAAAATTAAGGGATTGCTTTTCTTCTTCATACGGATAAAAATTACTTTTGCCATCTTCAATGAAAGTACCAGATTTTTTTGAAATTTGACCTATGAAGAAACCATGTTTCATTTTAAGAATGTTTGTTTCACAATCATCAGTATGAAAAACATTTTCCCCAGCTTTCTCTACAAAATCAATATATTTAGTATTACAAGAAATGTCCTGCTTTTGATGATAAATTGAAACAAGAAGAGTGTCACCTTTACTTCCTTCAATTTGGTCTCGCTCTGTTTCACACTCAGAATTCGACCAAACCAAAATCAAATCAGAATTTACTTTACCTCTCCAGACTTCAATTATATTTAGTAAAAAGCCATGATGGTAGGAACTATCAATTGTAACCAAGGCAACTAAATCAGTTTTGAAGGCATTTCCAATAAAACTTTTAGATTGTCCGCAATCGCTTTGAGCATAATTGGCCAGACAAAAAATTGAAATAAATATAAAAATTTTCTTTTTCATTTTTTCGGATTTTGTTTGTATAACATAATATTAGTGTGATTCAGTCTTTCTTTCACTTTATAACTATACGACATAAAACCAACAGATTCAACCGTATAAAGTTATACTTTTTTAGCAAAGTGTGAAACAAATGCAATATGTGTTATTACAAGTTTAATTGTGATTTACAGAGAAAAGAAGCGGTGAAATGATGTATTTAAAAGGTGCATTATTAACCAGCAGGCCTATCCTTTATTAATTAAAAAAAATCCCGGTAATAGACAGAGCAAAAACCGGGATTATAATCAAAATACTTTTTAAATGATCAAAGAAGCAAATCAGGCAAGATCGAAGCGGTCCAAATTCATAACCTTGTTCCAAACAGCAACAAAATCATTAACAAATTTCTCCTGCGAATCAGAACTTCCGTATACTTCTGCCAAAGCACGCAGCTGCGAGTTTGAACCAAAAATCAAATCGACCCGAGTGCCGGTCCATCTAATTTTACCTGTTGTGCGATCTCTGCCTTCAAAAATATTTTCATCGTCCTGTTTTGCATTCCACGTAGTACGCATATCAAGTAGATTTACAAAAAAATCATTCGTAAGAGATTCTGGATTGGCTGTAAATACGCCGTGTTGTGTCTGGCCAACATTAGTGTTTAAAACGCGCATACCACCAACAAGGACCGTCATTTCCGGAGCCGTAAGTGTGAGCAATTGTGCCTTGTCTACTAACAACTCCTCGGCGGATATAGCATATTTTGTTTTGAGATAATTACGGAAACCATCCGCTGCAGGCTCGAGCACAGCTACGGAATCCACATCGGTTTGCTCTTGAGAAGCATCTCCACGTCCTGGCGTAAAAGGAACATTAATATCATTGCCGGCATTTTTTGCTGCCTGCTCAACTCCAACGCATCCGGCCAAAACAATAAGATCGGCCATTGAAACAATCTTGCCACCTGCTTGGGCATCGTTAAAATCTTTTTGAATGCCTTCAAGAGTTTGTAAAACAGTGTTCAACTTAGCAGGTTGATTGGCTTCCCAATCTTTCTGTGGTGCAAGACGGATACGCGCCCCGTTCGCTCCTCCGCGTTTATCGGAACCACGGAATGTAGATGCTGAAGCCCAGGCAGTCGAAACCAATTGTGAGACCGACAATCCTGAAGAACTTATGTTGTTTTTAAGTGATGTAATATCTTTTTCATTGATTAGTTCGTGAGTAACTGCCGGGATTGGATCTTGCCAGATAAGCTCTTCCTTTGGAACTTCAGATCCCAGATAAAGCGATCTCGGGCCCATATCACGGTGTGTCAGTTTAAACCAGGCACGGGCAAATGCATCTGCAAATTGATCCGGATTTTTATGAAAACGTCTCGATATTTTTTCATAAGCAGGATCCATGCGCATTGCCATATCGGCTGTGGTCATAATGGTCTTAACTTTCTTGGATGGATCGTGAGCAGCAGGTGCTAAATCCTTATCAGCTACATTGACTGGCACCCATTGATAAGCTCCGGCAGGGCTCTTTTCAACATCCCAGTCATAACCAAACAACATATCAAAATAGCCCATGTCCCATTTGGTTGGGTTTGGTGTCCAGGCTCCTTCAATACCACTTGTTATCGTGTCATCTCCCTTACCACTTCCAAAACTGCTTTTCCAACCGGCGCCTTGTTCTTCTATTCCGGCCCCTTCCGGCTCAGGGCCAACATGTCCCGTATCAGCGGCACCGTGCGTTTTACCAAAAGTATGCCCACCTGCTACAAGCGCAACTGTCTCTTCATCGTTCATGGCCATACGTGCAAATGTTTCACGGATATCCTGTCCTGATGCAACTGCACTCGGAACGCCGTTCGGGCCTTCAGGATTTACATAAATTAAACCCATCTGAACTGCCGCAAGCGGATTTTCTAAATCCCTCTCTCCTGAATATCGTTTATCGCCCAGCCATTCTGCTTCTGCGCCCCAATAAATATCTTCTTCAGGCTGCCAGATATCTTCTCTTCCACCGGCAAATCCGAATGTTTTGAAACCCATCGACTCAAGGGCACAATTACCTGCAAGGATCATAAGATCTGCCCATGATATTTTTCTTCCATATTTCTGTTTGATTGGCAAAAGGAGAAATCGAGCTTTATCGAGATTTGCATTATCGGGCCAGCTGTTAAGAGGAGCAAAACGCTGATTTCCAGTTCCGGCACCACCTCGTCCATCACCTGTTCGGTATGTGCCTGCGCTATGCCACGCCATCCGAATAAAAAGCCCGCCATAGTGACCATAATCTGCAGGCCACCAATTTTGTGAATCGGTCATTAATGCGTAAAGGTCCTTCTTCAATGCTTCCAGGTCCAGGCTTTTAAACTCTTCAGCGTAGTTAAAATGTTCGCCCATTGGGTTGGAACCGGGAGAATGTTGATGCAAAACATTGAGTTTTAACTGGTTTGGCCACCAATCGCGGTTTGATGTTCCACCACCAGCTACATGTGTTACCGGACACTTACTTTCGTTGCTCATAAGGTGCCTCCTATTTTTTTGAAATATGGATTTTGAGTGTGGTGATCAATATAGTGTAATGGTAACGGACAAACCAATTGATTTTAGTTATAGGATTATAAGTTTTGGTTATAAGAGTTTTATAAATATACAAAAAGGTAATAAATTGAAGCAGATAGAATCTATAATAAGCAAAAAGCCCATCTTATAAAAACAATGGGCTTAATAATAACAATTAATGCATCATATTTTACACATCTTTATTTTACATACATTTTTATTATGCCGCGATATGAGTTTACATCAATTACTGCATTGCCAGGTAAAATATTCATATAACTTTCTTCCTGCTCTTTTCCATTAAACCAAATTTCCCCATTTGCGCTTCTGCAAGTCAGGTATCTAATATCATTTTCCAAAGCGGTTATTTCTGTCTCGCCTTCCCGGTTATTAATTTTTAAAAGAGCATAGCGGCCATTTATATTGATGTTTGCATCGCTGGAATTAATCACCACATTTTTATCTTTTGGGATTCGAATAATATGAGTGTTCTCCTCGCTGACTGTGTTTATGCCAACCGTCCATCTGCTTTCTCTTTTGGCCGGCTTGATGGTAAGATCTTTTTCATCCATAAATGTCTCAACACGATAAGCGCTTAAATCTTCATTGTTGGAAAATCCAATTATTTTGCCATCTACTTTACTTGTGGTTTTTATATGAACCTTGTTATCAAGGCTGTTTTCGATGATAATTACCCCATTCAGTTTTATATAAACGGTTTTGATTGATTCAGCCTCCATAATTTGTGGATCATTGAAACTGCGGGCAAATAGTTGACTTAAGGAAAGCAAAGTGATTAGGGTTATGTTAAAAAATGTGTTCATGATATTCTCCTTAATAGTTGTTATAGTTAGTACATTGTATTACATAGTATTGGGATAAAAAAATCTCATTCCTTTTTTAAGGTAAACTTTAAAAGCTGAGTCAAGATAAAATAGAGTATAAATGCAGCAAGCAACCCGAGCGGTACAATCCAATAGCCAAGAAGTTCGGTAGCGCCTTCAGTGACTTTCAGTATTCCAAAACTCCAACTCTCATCAGGCCTGCGGAATAAACCAACATTTTCCGGAAATAAAAATTTGGCAAAAGACATTAATCCAAAAATGAATGTCAGCAAATATCCCGTTCCAAAAAGCAGGGCCATAAATAAGCTGCCGATACCGCCGGTAAGTTTGTAAGCCAATCCTGTTAACAATGTTTTTGGAGAAAGTGTTTTTGTCCCGCGTTGCAAGAGTTTATCGGAAACAACCGGTTTTAGAAATTCATGAGGTTCACCCAGTTTTTCAATTGCGGCCAATAACCTGGACACTTCATCCGTTCCTTTTTCATCCTTAAAGCTATTATAAAGATGGTCCTGAAGTTCCATTGCCGTTTCTTCGCGTGAGTCAGAATCGAGCACCTGCATTGCTTTTGCAACCTGTTTAAAATAATTCTGCCAGATTTTTATACTGTTTGCATCTTTAAAAATATTTTCAAGTTTCATTTTTCCCCCATCAGGCTTTGGATTGATCCGGCAAACTGCAGCCATTCTTTTTTCATCTTTTCCAGCGTTTCCAATCCTTTTTCTGTTATCTGATAATACTTGCGCGGCATACCACTCTCCTGGTGTTCCCAGCGGGTTGTCAGCTGTTCTGCCTTTTTTAAACGTGTCAGGATTGGATAGATTGTACCCTCCGATGTCTCCATATTCAGTGACATTTTTATTTTTTTTATCAGCTCATACCCGTAAAATTCATTCTCCTTTAAAACCAACAGAATGATAAACTCCAGGGTTCCTTTGCGTATTTGTGATTGCCATTTCTCGAGATTCATTTTATGCCTTTTGTGTATAGCCTGGCTAATTATAATACATAATACTATGTTTTACAAGGTATGTTTCAAAAAATTTTATTTTATTAAAAAATACCCTAAAGGAATCTGAGTATTAAAACCATTTTCCAATAATAAATTTGGCGCCAATATGTTCTCCCCATTTATTCCTAATCTTATCATGATCGAAATATGTTGCTCCAAACTGACCACCGATAGAGATGGAAAAATCATTATCAAGCGAAAAAATGTAACCGGGCTCCAGCCAAAAACCAAAGTTAGTGTGTTCCTCTTTTGTGTATCGAACAAGGCTGAAAATTGAAGCTATAAAAAAACCTTTTGATTGTAGATCGTCCTTTTCCCTTTTATTAAGAAAGATCGGAGCAGCAGTTTCAAATCCAACGCCGTTTATTCCACTTTGTTTATCTCTTATTCCTAGGCTCAAAATTGAGGTTAATCGAACATCAACAAAATTATTAATTGGTTTTTGGTAAACGACCGGCAAAATATTGATATCGAACTCGCCTTGTTCATAGAATGGTTCAACAGTAATTGAAGGATTGATTCCTATAAAATTTTTAGTGCTTCCATCCTGAGCTTGCAGACATTGGCCAAAAACAATAATTATCAAAAATGTAAAATGTCTCATAAAACTCCTTTGTGATTGCCGGGCCGAAATGATTCTAAGAATATATTAAATTCTACGCTACTTTAAAAAGATGGAGAGAACTAATTATCCCTCCACCATTTCAATTTTATTTTTACAAACTATAACTAAAACCCGCACCAAAAAATGACCCATCAAATAAATCTGCCTGGCTGTCTTTCTCCCCAGAAAAATAAATGGGTTTATAAGTTAAATATGGCGACCATTTTCCAATTTTATAACCAACATTTACATAAGGTGAAAAAAGCACGCCACCCGCTTTGAAGTGTGACCCGGTTTGCACTTCTGAATCAGACGCCTTTTTACCATCTTTTGCCATGGCGGATATTATCGCGGCTCCGATCTGAACGCCACCATTGACAAAAAAGGTTTCACCATAATATAACTCAGCAACAAGGCCTGCTGCCTGGATTGCATAAGTGGTTTGGCCGTCAATATCCGAATTGGCTATTAGCGTTTCAAGGCCATAACGAAAGTAGCTATTGTGTTCAACCATCAAATAAATTGTATTAAAGTGAGGCCCTTTATTACCATTAGACTTTAAGTCAGAAAATTGTGCATCTAATTCGGACAGCTTCATTTTTGAGGTGATAATTGTGGATTTCATCCCAATACTATATTTTGATTTTGTTTCTTGCGCTGATAAAAAGATTGGTAAAACTAAAAGTGCTGTTATAATAAGTTTAAATGTTTTCATGATCATTTCCTTTTTATTAAGAACCTTCCAGGTATCAAAACCCGGAAGGTAAATTGTTTAATTAATCTTCGATGTAATTACCAAACATAAAAGAGAGCTTTAAATTAAGCCCATTCAAATCCGAATCTTTAATACCTTTAAGATCAATACCGTTGATGAACCGATATCCGATCCCCGCGCTTAGTCTCATAAAATCAAAGGTTTGATACTGAACATCAATGGATGGAACAACGACAAAGAACTCATCTTCGGTTTCGAGTTTATCATCTGTTTTATATGATAAACCTCCACCACCGATTAAAACCGATCCTGAAAAATTGAAATCCGAAATTGGTTTAGTGAAGTAGCTAAATACAACACCGCCATAAGCCAAATCAACATTTGTCCCATTTACCGAGTTATTCAGTTTATCAATCGAATTGGCAAGTGCGTATCCACCGCCACCGATGGCGAAATTCTCATTGATTAGTTTTCCACCTTTTCCACCAACGATAAAAGCATTTTGACCGGCGATGTGAGTGTGCATAAATTCCGGTCCGCCAAAACCAAAACCCTCGGTATCTATATTTTGTGCAAAAACGGTTGTAGCAAATAATGATGATATGATTATAATTAATGACTTCATGATAAATCTCCTTTAATTGTGTGTTAGTTTTGAATTGTGTTTTTTTGATTTTAATAGACGCCAAATGACAATTTCCGCAGAGAAGACCCAAATGGCGGTTTGGAAAATGTAAAAAGGTAATTCATGACAGTTTGAGCAGAATTGCCCTCCTGGAAAAAAGCGAAGTATAATCCAGCTAAAATGAATCAGCGAAACTATGATCAATGACTGGCTTCTTCTGCGGATATATCCACTGAAAATTGAAATCGCGATTAGTTGAACAAAGGTCATAATCACTGTAAAACCATTTACTGAGTCTGGGCCGCTTGTTAAAAATTCAGTAAATAAATTCCAGAATCCCCAGGTAATTCCAACAAGTACTACACCTGGCAAAAAATTAAACCTGTTTACCAGCACATTTTGCAAATAGCTGCGCCAGGCAAACTCTGCGCAAACTACAGCCACAAAAAACAAGCTTATTTGCCCGATTGAGTTTGCAAATTTTAAATGTGCATCTGCATTAAAAAAGAGCGACAATATTATACAGCTGCCAAGAAATGGCATTAAAGCGATAAATAAATATTTTAAATCAATGTATTTCCAGAATGGAAAACCCACATTCCTGTTAAACATTGATTGAAGTAAAAAAGCAACAATTCCCGGTAACCCGATTGATATTATCGCGAGATAAACATCACTTAAATAATTGCGCATAAACCACAGAGTAATGCCCACTCCAAACAGAACAGCTGTAAAAATGTGCCATTCGTATTTTCTATTTTTTTTATTTAAAGCGGGCATCTCTTTTTCCTTTTTCATTTTCTAATATTTTATTTGGTTTAATTACTCAATGCTTCTTCGCGTTTAACAAGAAATTCTCCAACAAGGCCTATGGCTTCATCCGCCTTTTCACCGGCAATATTTGTCACTATAAAAATGCCCACATTTTTTTCGTGGTTAATTGTCAACTGTGCCAGCCATTTTGTATTGCTGCCGGAATGAAACATCACTTTTCCATCCGCTGTGACATTCCAACCAAGCCCGTACAACAATCCATTTAAATCCATATCTATCAAACCGGTTTGCAGTTTTGAAAATGTGGCTGCAGACAAAAGAGTCTGGCTCTCGCCTCTGTCCAAATGGAAGTTTATATATTTGGCGATATCTGCTAATGTTGTATGAACATCTCCTGCGGGTCCCATAACTTGCGGATTGTCAGATTCGAGCGTGCTTGGATCAACAGGCGTCTGGTTACTTGCAGAATGTCCCCAGGGCGAGCCCAAAAGGCAGAAATAAATTTTCCTGAATTAATTCTTCCCAGGAATTGCCGCCTACTTTTTCCAGCATAGCGGCAGCAATTGTAAAGCCTGTGTTGCTGTAAGAAAACTCACCGCGCGTTACGCTGAACTCCGTATTCAAAGCTTCACCGGCAACTTCCAGCCGTTGATCCATAATGTTTTCAGAACTTGCATACCATTGCCGCAAATCGATTTCTTCGATTCCGCTGGAATGGGTAAGAAATTCTTGCAGGGTTAAACCGTGATATTTTGCAAGAATCGCATCCGTGTATTCCGGAAAGATTTCAGCTATGGTGGAGTTCCAGTTTATCAATCCTTTTTCGACAAAAATTCCAGCCAGTGTAGCAGTCATTGATTTTGTTATGGAGCCAACATGCCATTTGCCGGAAAGTGTGACTTCTTCAGAACCGCCCATTTTGGTTTTTCCGGCCGCAGCCATTTCGATGGTTTGCCCATCTTTAAAAAGAAGTGCGGAAATTGCAGGCACCTTGGTTTCATCCAAAGTATACTCAAGAATCTCTGTTAAATTGCCATCACCCGCGATGCCATAATCCGGCTTAGTTGTTTTGGGTTCGGTGGAAGACTCGGAGCAGGCAAACAGAAACAGTGCCGAGCTTAAAGAAATGATTAATCCCTTTTTGATGCGGGATGGGTTAAGTGATAAAAACATAGTAAATCTCCTTTTGTTGGTTAATGTGTTTTCAATTTCCGGCTTGATCATCAAGCACGGCGTAACATTACCAATTTGGAGATCTGTTTTTCTACCGATCCGATAATTTCAATTGACGAGTTTATAAACCCGGTAAGTGGTGGGGTTTATAATTTGCCAAAGGAAAGCTGTGGGTTTTGCTAATACAAAAAGTAAACGCAGTGTCCGCAAAGAACGCAAAGGTTTTATACAAGAACTTATTATTTCTACTCTGCGAACTCTGTGGTAAAAAAAGAAACTGCAATAACCTAAAAAAGGGGAAGGGAGATATTAACTCTGTTTGCGGAATTCGGAGGGTGATAGACCGGTAACTTTTTTAAAGGCAGAATTGAAAACGGATAAAGAATTAAATCCAACCTCAAAAGCGATATCCGGCATGGTGCGGTTCTCGGAGGCCGGATCATTAAGAATTGATTTTACAGCCTCGATGCGGTATTCATTTATGAAATTAAAAAAGTTCTTTTCAAACTTTTCATTTATAATCTGTGAGAGCTGATGGGTCGTGACCTTTAACTGGGAAGCCAAATCGGGTAATTTTAAATCGCTGTTAAGATAAAGTTTTTCCACTTCCATCAGACGCTGCAAATTTGAAAGCGTTTTCTCAACCACCTCATCCGTTAAAGTGGATTTTTTATATTTCTGCGGATTAATCTTGAGCAGATCGGCTGTAAAAATCTCCGACTGGCGCATGCCGGTAAAAGCCATTATGTACACAATTACTGTCAGCAAAAACAAAAGATAAACATCGGCTGTTTCATCAAACCAGGGTGTATAGAAAAAGAAGATGTGCACGGCAAGCACAAACAACATGGCAATTATCAATCCCCGCAGATATTTAAATTTAACCGGAATATCCTTATCCAGCGCCTCATTGTTAAGAGCACTATTTAGCTTAACCAGGGCAGTTACAAAATAGCTGCCGATATAAATCTGAAAGACCAGCGAAAAAACAATCTCAAAAGTGCCCAGGTTAAGGTTCTCTTGTAAATCGTTTAAATAGGCTGCGCTTTTTATTGCGCTGCTTTGAAAAATACCGGGGAGTGAAAGAAGAAGAATGATTGCAGCCAAAACAAAATGAATGGCCTCTTTCTTTTTAAGTGTGTAATCCTGGACGGTAAGCGCCTTTATATAAAGATACAAAAACGGCGGCAGCAAAAAGTCGAAGGTTGTGCCAATGCCGTAGGTGTACGGGTAATATTGGTATAAGCCGCTGTTATAAAGGATTTCATCAAAAATGAACAAGGAAAGGGTTAACAGGAAAAATGCCAGGTAGCGGTTTGCAGTGCGGTTGCCTGTTTTTAGGCTAAACAAGGCCAAACTTATAAGAAAGCATTGAAAGGCACCCAGAGTATTTATTATTGCAAGCAGATCAAACTGTAGATTCATATGAGAAATGTATTGGCATGTTGGTTGGCCTGAAAATACATTGCTCAATGATTTTTTTCAACATGTGGTAAAAATTGATCCCTTTTTGTTAAGAAAAAAAATAATTGACTAATATAATTAGTATATATATATTTGTCATAACAACTAAATATAGGTGAAAGATGTTCAAATTTGATGAGTCAGTTGGTTTTTTAATAAACAGGGTTGCAAAACAATTCAAAAGAAAATTGGATAGTGCATTTAAAAAAAATGGATATACCCTTACTCCTGAACACTGGGCTGTTCTAAACAGGTTATGGGAAAAGGATGGATTATCTCAAACTGAAATAGCCGATCTAACATTTAAAGACAAAGCGAATATTACCAGGATTTTAGATGTAATGGAAAAGAATAGCCTGGTAAAACGTCAAAAACATGAGCTTGACCGACGCAGCTTTAAGATTTTTTTGGATAGCAAAGGAAAAGAATATAAATCCCAATTAGTTCCTTTCGCTCATGAAATAAATCAAAAGGCTTTAAAAAATTTGGGTGAGGAGGAAATGGCAATATTAAAAAAAGTTATGATTAAAATTTCTAATAATTTGGATTAATATTTTTTTACTATATTAGTTGTTGTACTTACTATCAGTATATCATATATCAAACGGAGAGGAAATGTACAAAATATCTATTATTATTATTGGCTTAACGGTAGCCATCTTTGGCCAAATCAACCAGGACAACAAAAATCCTAAAAGCCAAGAACACACTAATTACCATGTTTCAAATAACAGCATGGTGGAATATGTTGCTGAAACGGAAATGTTCTTCCTTTTTGGAAGCACGATTAATGGCAAAAATTCCTCAGTAACCGGGGTTATAAATCTGGACCCATTAAACCTCGTAAACTCCGCAGCAAAAATAATTATCGATGCAAATGGTTTTACGTCTTGTAATGACTCCCGGGATGAGCACATTGCTGAAATTCTCAAAAGTAAAACGCATCCGCAGATTATCTTTATTCTTGATTCTCTAAGCAAACTAAATTCAACAGATCAATCCAACAATGGCTTTATTGCCGTCGGATCATTGACGGTTAATGGAATAAAAAAGCTTCTTTCATTTCCTGTCGTGATAAACAGAAGTTCAAACGAGATAAAGATATTCGGGGAAATAGAAGTTCTATATTCCGATTTTGGAATGGAACCTCCAACAGTAGGTGGCGGTGTTGTGAAAGATGCAAAAGAATCGATTTTGTTAAAAGCCAGCATTGTAGCTCATGAAACTAAATAATAAAGCATAGGAGAATAATAGTGAAAATCAAAGCCCATGTAATTTCAGCATTTATAGCATTTCTGACCATTGCACTGTTTTTTAGTTCAACAATTGTGGTTGAAATAATAGGAAGTCCTGACTCAATTTATTTTGTAAAGAAAAGCATTTTATATGGATTGCTAATTTTGATTCCAGCAATGATGGCAACAGGCATCACTGGGAATCTTATCGCAAAAAATAAAAAGGGAAAGCTTATTCAGAAAAAATTAACACGTCTGAAAATCATAGCATCTAATGGTGTTTTAATTCTTATTCCATGCGCATTTTTATTGGAATCATTAGCGGGCGCTGGAAATTACAATGAATGGTTTTATTCCATCCAGGGATTGGAATTAATAGCCGGTGCGACAAATCTTTATTTTCTTGGATTAAATATGAAGGATGGCTTTTTGCTTTCAGGAAGATTTAAAAAAGCAAATAAAACCATGCCCATTAGCAATTGTTGGTAGTAGTTATTTTAGCTTCAATAATTTGTATTAAATTTTTCATTTATATTTTATTTATTCAGAAAGGAGAAATTGCCACGATATACCATATTTGTCTTCACACCATCCAAATTTCTTTCCAAATCCGTAATCACCTTCACCTTTGTAGTTGTCTAAAGGAACCATTATCTGACCACCATTTGAAGAAAGCTTTTCGAAAAGTGTTTGTATTAAATCATCAGAATTATCACTTATGAATAGTGAAACTGCAGGTGTAAATGACCAAGCATGATTATAGTTACTTTCAGAAACCATGTAGTCAGTTCCGTTTAGTGTAAATACTCCATATTTTATAAGTTCAGGTGTTCCCCCTGCTTCTTCTTCCGAGTATTTTTTTATGCTTTTAATTTCCGAATTCGGAAAGATGGAAGTGTAAAATTTTATTGCTTCCTCAGCTTTCCCGCATTTGTCGCCTACAAATGTTAGAAATGTCGTTGTTTTCATTTTATATTCAACTTTCGATAATAGTTATTTTCTGTATTGTCTAATCAACGGTACGATCAAAATATCCACATCAATAATTTCAATCAAAACATATTTAGATTTATTCCCTGAAATCCGTAAGTGTATAACGCCCGAATGTTAAGCTGATTTGCGATTTGTAAAACTTCCACACCGAGTTCATGCTCCCACGAGCAAATTCAGTTTGACATTTTTTTAGGCTAAAATTTAATTGCGCTTATTTATGTTAAATGACTCTATTATTTCGTTGTCAATATTGTAAACATTAAAACTGCTTTCCTCAGATGAAATTGAAACTAAAATAAAGTGATTATCCTCTGCATATTTAACTTCACCAGGGAATAATTCAGATTTTCGAGAATAAATACCTGCTCCAGCACCAGCTGTTATCAAATAATGCGTACCATGATCTTCGACATGGTGGTAATGGTGATTATGACCATTAAAGACAGCACTAACATTATATTTTTTGAATAATGGTTTCCAATCATCGTTAATAATAAAAGAGTTTTCAATTTTTCTATCCAAAGTATTATAAACCGGATAATGAAAAGCTACGAAAATATATGGGAAACCTTTATGTCCTTCTAAATCCGAAATTAGCCATTCTAATTGCTCTTTGAAAAAGGGTTTTTCAACTTTTTCCATAAATGACGAAGTATATTTTCCCCATTCAATTTCTGGATACTTTCTTCTTTCAACCAACGATTCAAAACCACTCGAGTTTAGTACAATAAAATGAGCGGCACCCCAATTAAAACTGTAATAAGTTTTATTATTTGGAAATTCAAAAAAATTATATAATGGTTCTGAACTTTCTTCATGATTTCCAACCACAGGAAAGTATGGGATATTTTTCATCAACTCTCCACTAATTTCAAAAAACTTTTCCCAATCCCTATAATCTCGCCCTTCAAATACGATGTCACCAGTATTAATTATGAATTCAGGCTTTTTCTCTTCAACAAGTGCAATAATTTTGGAATATTTTTCATCTGAATTTTCCTGATTTGTATGCCAAGATTTATTATCACCAAAAACAACAAAATTAAACGGTACACTCCAATCTTTCGGTGCAAACTTAAAATTACCTTTTCCAATGCCAGGAATTTTATAATAGATTTCTCGCGATTCTTGGGCTTCTCGAGTAGCTACAATATACTGCTTATGGTGTGTCCAAATTTGATCGACGGAATTTAAATTCTCAAATGATACCCCTTTTTGTAAAAAATTTGTATTCTCAGCCCAATAAATATAAGCATGATCTTTTCCAGGCATTTGAACATAAGGACCAATAATCTTTGGATGTTTAACAGGTGAATTTTTTTGTACACAAGAGATTGTTAGTACAAAAGTTAGAAGAATGATAATATATTTATTGATATTAGAAAGAGTTTGCATACTTACCTTAATTTAGCCTAACATAGTATTAGCGTTATTCAATCACATATTATCTCTATAACTATACAATATAAATTTTATAGTTTCAACTGTTTAAAACTATACTTTTTTTAAGACCGCTTACAATTTATATTGAAATTGAATGCAGTGTCTTTTAATGATACATTAGCAGCAATCCTTCAAACCCAAATAAAACACCCATGGATACGATTTTTACAATTGGTATTTTTTTATCCTTTTTCCTGGCCATATTGCTGGTCACCAAAAAAAGTAAATATTTTGTAGTTAAGCCTTTAAGATGGGTGTGCGCCACCCGGTAATTTGGTGAGATTAGTTTAAACTTTTTGCTACAGACCGATAGTTCTATAAAATATTAACTTGTAACTTTTTGCCAATTGCAGAAACGTAGTTTTTTAATGTAGACAGACGAATATCCTCAGAATGATTTTCAATTCTGGAAATCGCTGATTTTTTTGTTTGTAATTTTTCCGCTAACTCCTCTTGTGTAATCCCAGCTTCTTCTCTCGCCTGTCTTAATAAAACACCAATTTTAAAATTCTCGTATCCCTTTTCAAAAATATCCGCAAAATTATTACTTTGCATTTTCCGTTTACCAATATACTTCTCAAGATCATCCATTATTTTTTCCTTTCGATATATTCTTTCTTTCGCTTCTCTGCTAATTTAATTTCAGAGACAGGTGTTTTTTGTGATTTTTTTACAAAACCATTTGTTAAAACAATTATTTTACCCTTTGCAAAAAAACATAATATTCTAAAAATATCTCTTCCAAATTTTATACGAATTTCCCAAATATCATCCGTGCCAACGAGCTTCTTAAAATACTCTTTTGAAACTCTTTCATAATCTCGAACAATTCTGAGGACCCAGGCAATTTTCGCAGCTTGTTTATCATTTAGTGAATCTAAAAACCTTTCAACTGGTGAGTCTTCATTTTCGGTTCTGTAAAATTCGATTTTCCGCATGACTGCAAGTTAACAAAAATGTGAACTAAGTCAAGGCAAAATATTTCACCGGTAATAAAACCCGCTGTTACTTTGGCTTAATTATTCCATTGAAATTGAATGAAGTACATTTTAATGATACATTAGCAGCAATCCTTCAAACCCAAATAAAACACCCATGGATACGATTTTTACAATTGGTATTTTTTTATCCTTTTTCCTGGCCATATTGCTGGTCACCAAAAAAAGTAAAAACCTGGCAGACACAATCCTGGGCATATGGTTGTTTATAATCGCCATTCACTTGCTGGGTTACTTTATATACACACTTGGCTTTTGGGATAAGTATCCGCACCTGGTTGGCACAACGCTGCCCTTTCCTTTGCTGCATGGCCCGATGCTTTATCTTTACACGCTCTACTCTTTGCGCAATGAAAACAAATTAAGAAGGCTGGATTACCTGCATTTTACCCCGGCGCTTCTTTGTTATTTATACATGCTCCCTTTTTATTTCACTTATACCGAAGAGCAAAAGGTTTTGGTGGATAACGGTCTGTTGGATTACTCTGCCCTATTTTCAACGGTGGTGTTAATAAGTTTTTTTGTATCGGGGTTGGCCTATCCAATTATTTCCTACCATGTGTTGGGCAAACACAAAAAACTGATTGATGATAATTTTTCCTATGACAACTGCATTAGCCTGGATTGGCTGAAATACAGCATTTGGGGCATTGGCGCGGTTTATGTGAGTGCGGTGGTTATCTCAATTTTGCGCGAAGGCCTTGGCATGCAATTTACTTTTAATGCCGATTATATTTTTTACTTGATCATAATTTTATTTGTTTTTTGCATTGGCTTTTTTGGAATTCGCCAACAAAACCTGTTTTCAGAAAATGGCATTAATAAAAAAGCACAACTCGTTCAGGAAAAGCAGGGCGCTGATTATAAAAAGTCCGGCTTAAAATCTGAGGTTGCCAAAGAGGTCCATCAACGCTTAACAAAATTAATGACGGAGCAAAAGTTTTATACCAATCCCAAACTTACACTGAATGAACTCGCCCAAAGTGTGGAAGTCTCGCCCAATCATCTGTCACAAATAATCAATCAATACGAAGAAGTAAACTTTCATGATTTTGTAAATCGCTATCGCGTGGAAGAGTTTATAAAAAATGCTTCGGCCCACAAAGAGATCACCATTTTGTCACACGCACTGGATGCCGGCTTCAATTCGAAATCATCATTTAACAGTGTATTTAAAAAACACCGTGGTCTTACTCCTTCAACCTTCATCGATCAGCTGGCAAAAAAAACTTAACCACTGAGGGCGCAGAGAGCACAGAGGTTTGAACTTTTTCTAGGAAATAATTCTATCAATGTATTCTTTAGACGTAATTTAATCTGTGAAAATCTGTGAGTATCCGTGGCCGGTTTTTTTTCTTCAAAAAAAATAACTTTGTTCTATCTATCGAAAACACTGCAAATAAAGGTCTGCACCTGTAGGCCTGCACCTACACTTTAGTCCAATCTTACCCGCCTGGGCGAATGCTCCCCGGTTTGGCCTTACTATCTGCCCGAACATTTTAAACCAAACAGGAGGAGCCATTATGATTGTTCAAAAATATAAACAGCCTTTACTTTTTTACTTGTTAGCAACCTTTGTTCCATGGGCACTGTGGCTAATCGCAGCCGCAATAAGCCATTCAGATATAAGCAGTTCTTCTGCCTTACAAAGCCTATTTGCTTTTGCCGGACTTATGGCGCCGCTTGTAATTGCCTTTTCTATAATTCATCAGGATAAGGATTTATTAAATGATTTTTGGGGACGGTTTTTAAACTTCAAAGAAGTCAAGTTTAGATACCTGTTCGCAGCCTTTTTTCTAATACTGATCAGTATCCTGCTTGCCCAGGCTGTCTCTCTGCTTTTTGGATATAGTGCCGACCAATTTCAATTGGCAGAATCTTTTTCATTTACATCCGGCATATTCCCGGTCTGGTTTCTTTTAATTGCTGCACCCCTTATAGAAGAATTAGCCTGGCATTCTTACGGCACGGACTGCCTGCGTTCACGCTTTAGTCTTTTTACAACCTCGGTTATCTTTGCAATTTATTGGGGCATCTGGCATATGCCGCTTTCACTTATTAAAGATTACTATCACAGCAATCTTGTGGAAACGGGCATTTTATATTCTTTGAATTTCCTCGTTAGCTTGATCCCTTTTGTGCTAATCATGAACTGGCTTTACTACAAATCCAATCGAAATATCACCATCACCATTATTTTTCACATTACCGCAGGCTATTTCAACGAGATTTTTTGCACCGATCCAATGAGCAAAGTAATACAAACAGTATTGCTTCTGCTTTTCTCGATCTATCTGATCCTAAATGACAAGAAATTTTTCTTTAAAAAATAACAAATTATCAGGAGCTAATATCATGAAAAACTTAATAATATTTTTACTCGCAATATTCATTTTAACATCAGCTTCATTTTCACAAACAGTTACAACCTCAGTACGGGGCAAAGTTTTTGATAAAGTTACCCGGGAACCATTAGTCTACGCCAACATCATGGTTTTAAAATCAGATCCACCGATCGGCGCAGCAACGGATTTAGATGGAAATTTTGTAATTAACAATGTTCCGGTTGGCAGGCACAGTATTGAAGTAATGATGATGGGTTATGAAATCCGTTTATTTAAAGAAATTTTGATAAGCACGGGAAAACAAACTTTCCTCAATATAGGGATGGAACAGACTACTTTGGAATCGGAAGAAATTATCGTACGGGTCAACAAAGATGTTGCACTCAATACGATGACCACGGTAAGCAGCAGGCAGTTCACTGTGGAAGAAACACAACGTTATGCCGGCGGCATGGATGACCCTGCGCGATTGGCTTCTTCATTTGCCGGAGTTGCCACGCCATCGGTAAGCAGCAATGGAATTTCGGTACGGGGCAATAATCCTGAAGGGCTGTTGTGGCGCATTGAAGGCGTAGAGGTTCCAAACCCAAACCACTTTGCAGATTTAACTGTTGTTGGCGGCGGGTTACTCACTGCAGTAAGCAACCAGATGATGGGCAACAGTGATTTTTACACAGGTGCTTTTCCTGCAGAATATGGAAATGCCACATCCGGTGTTTTTGATATCAATTTGAATACAGGGAATACCGAGCAGCGCGAATACACATTTCAGGCAGGCGTACTTGGTATTGATTTTGCCGCGCAAGGTCCATTCAAAAAAGGTGGGAATGCATCTTATTTAATGAACTATCGCTATTCGACTATGGGGCTTGTAGCGCCTCTTTTACCTGACGATACGGGTATTTTGAAATATCAGGATTTGGCATTCAAAACAATTTTTCCAACCGCCAATTCAGGGACATTTTCATTCTGGGGTGTTGGCGCACATGATGGGCAGGAAATGGTAGCTGCAGATAGCGCCGATTGGGAATCTGCTTTTGATAAGGATGACTCGCAAACTTCCATGTATATGTACGCCACAGGATTGACGCACAAATTGCCGTTAAGCTCAAGCGCATTTTTGGCAACGACATTATCGGCCACAGGAAACGGTTTATCATTTAAAGAACAGCGTATGGATCATGATTTGAAATTGCACCCACAATCAAACGCCAATACCGATACATGGCGCTATACAATTCAATCAAATCTTAGCACGCGTTTGAACAAAACGCACAGCAACCAAACCGGTTTTAGTTACAGCCATCTGGGATATGGGCTTGATATAGAGCAGGCAGGAAATGATTATGAAAAACCAATTTCGGTAGTAGATCAATCAGGAAATTCCGGTTTATTTCAATTTTACAGCCAATCCCAGTTTAACTTATCACAAGGTTTATCACTTAATCTTGGTTTAAATTCATCATACTTTTTACTAAACGATAATTATTCACTTGAACCACGCGCAGGTTTGAAATACGATTTTAATGATAAACATAACCTGGCAATTGCATATGGCTTGCATAGCCGGATCGAACGCCTACCGATTTATTTTGTTAATAAAAATGGTCAGACACCAAACAAAAATCTGGATCTGTTAAAATCGTCGCATTATGTGCTTTCTTATAATGTCAAGCTCAACAGCAACACCCGGCTTTGTGTTGAACCGTACTATCAACATTTATCCAACATACCCGTTTCACCCGATAGCTATATCTCAACTATCAACATGCAGAATGATATCTTCTTTGATGAACGTCTGGTTAGCAAAGGCTCCGGCAGAAATCTTGGTCTCGATTTGACACTTGAGCGTTTTTTGCATGACGGTTATTATTATCTCGCCACAGCTTCTCTTTTTGATTCAAAATATAAAGATGCGGCAGGTGTTACCCGCAATACACGCTATAATAAAAATTATGTTTTCAATTTGCTGGCCGGGAAAGAATGGGTAATTGGTGATAATAAAAATAATATTCTTAGTGCAAATGTGCGGTTGAATTACATGGGCGGAATCCGCAGGGAACCGATTGATGAATTTGCATCTTTGCAGGATAAAGATATTGTTTATGGTGAGACCAATGTTCGAAAGGCTTTTAGTAAAAGATTTGATGATACACCGATCTTTTCCTTTACTGTTTCTTATCGCAAAAACATGCCCGGCTATTCATCGGTTTGGGCTTTGCAAATTTTAAACGCCACCGGCACCAAAGAGTTTTCAAATAATTTTTACAATATAAAAACAGGAAAAACAGAAACAAGCTATGAAGGAATAATGGTGCCAAGCCTTAGCTATAAAATTGAATTCTAAGATTTTATTGACCTTTGCATAATTCATAACAGAAATAAAGAAGCCCATATTTTGAAACAATATGGGCTTTTAAAAAAAACATTTCTCAATGATACAACAAAAATCAAGGCTTTCTTTTGTCTTGTAACCTAAAGCTCTTATTGGGCAATCTTATTATTTAACCATTCAATTATTGCCATTGCCACTTCTTTTCTATAAGTCTTAAATGAATGATCATCCTGAAATACAATAATTTCTGTTTTTTTTGCCTTTGAATTAATAAGTGCTCTATATAAAGGTAAAATATGATGGTCGATTGTTACATTAACATCATTCCATCCTCCAATAAGCAAAATATTTTTTTGTGCAAGTAAGGAAGCACTTTGTCTTAAATCAAGAGTTGGATCAATCTTCTCTATTCCTATTTTTAAAACCTCTTTTGGAGTTGCGCCTTTTGCTAATTTTACAGGCCCTGAAGGAGTTGCCAGGCTGGAGAAGATATTATCGATCATTTGTTTAAAGTTTTGATTACGTTCGTACTCTCTCATAAATTCACCATGATCGGTCCCAGCGATAGAGAAAATAGTTTTAACCTCTGGATGGTTAGAAGCATAAGTCAATGCCATACCACCGCCATAGCTATAACCGCCTAAATAGATTCGAGACGTATCAATTTTGTAAGTTTGTATATTTTGTGGTTTATGAATAAAGTCATACACTGCCTTAATATCTTTTTGAGTATTTTCAAAACTATTTAATCCTTCGCTCTTATAGGTTCCACTATAGTTAAAAGTCAAAACATTAAAACCAGCATTTGAGAGCATTCTCCCAATTCCTAGTACATCTGTTTCATTACCGGGAAATCCATGTAGCAATATAACTGCAGGGAAGTCTCCTTTACCTTCTGGTTGAAAGAAATTCCCTCTAAGTTTTATATCATTACGAGAAATTGTAATTGCTATTGAAGTTGATGCAAAACTTTTCGTTACAGAAAAAACTAATAAAAACAGCAAAACAGTTTTAAAAAGCACTGAAAACATCTTCATAATATACTCCGGTTTCTTTGAAAAATTCCAGGTGTTAATATGACGATAAAAGTGGTTGAAACACAGTGGACATCTCTGACATGAAACCAAAAAAAAGGTAAAATATATTCTTTTGTTTCAAGTCATTTTTTTGGTATGACGCAATAATATTACACGAATATTAGAATTTTTTAGACTCTGGAAATAAATCATATAGCAAATGTTCACTTAATTTACAATAGGATATTATTTTCCTGAAACAAAAAAAGCCCACGCGAGAACAGAATATGGGCTTTAAAAAAATCTATCGAATTTAAAAACTATTTTATCAGTTTATCTCTTTCCATATTCCACTTAACCCAGCTGCTCTGTGCATCAGCCGCCAAATCAAAATCAGATTTCTGAAAGCTGCCATCAGGTTTAATAATAATTTGCTGTTGGGCTTTTACAATTTCCACCCATTCATCCAGGCTTACAACGCTTGGCCCTTTTACAACCGATGGCCCCTGAACGCGTTGCGGCGCCCCCGGCTTTTGCCCTTGAGTTCCGGCACCCGGCGCCCAAGATGGCGGCCCTACATTTACACTGCCTTCATACACCAAAACTTTCGACGATTTGTCATCCATCGTGTCCATGCGGTATACCGTTCCACGAACAGCCACAACTGCTGATGGTCCGCGCAAAAACCAGTTATCCGATGAGCTCGCAAGTTTTTTGATATTTGCCCACAAACGGCCAATGGATAATGATGACTCAACCTTTTTTTCTTTTTTGGTAATCTGTGCTTTTTCGATCGTATAAATACTTTGCTGATCAATCCGCACAATACTTCCATCTGTATATTTTATTTCGCAGCGTGCTTGTTTTTCCGTTTTAATTTTATCACCTGTAAACAGCTTTTGGTTAAACCCGGCCTTCTGCATGCGCTTCTTGCCCTTTTTCAAAACCAGAACATTCCCCAATGGAAAGCTGATTTTTGCAACCGGTTGTGCGGCATCCCAAAAACTATAAGCACTTATTGCAATGCTTATTAACATCAGACTTATAAATAAACCAGCTATTTTCAACTTCATAAAAACTCCGTTATTTTACGCGGATCAAATCTCCGGTGGCAAAATTAGCACCGCTTTTTACGATTGCTTTGCACGCTTTCCCGCCAGCTACATCACTAACAACTTCAAGACTACCAATTTTCATTTCTTCAGAACCAAGGGAAATACCCGTATCAGGATCAATAAGTTCCTCGCCTGGTCTGTAAACGTAAAATTTCATTCCGGGTTCAACACCGGCAACAGAACCGGGCTTCATAAAAACTGTTCCGTCTGCATTTGCTTTGATCACTTTTCCTTGCCAGGGCAAATTTTTCATGCCGTCGGTTATAACCTCAACACATTTTTCTACAGACTCACGCGCTGCTTTACCAAGAATTGTTTTGTCCCAGGTTGAGGAATTTCTAAAATTGATACCCGTGACGCCAACATTGTCCAGGCTTTTTGAACTCTCCTCACCTTCAGCTGTGCTGGCCGAAATAATTTCTCCGGTGGATGTATTAACCAAACGAATATCAACAACTGAGCGTGCAGTTTCGCTGGAAACGCCAAGATTAAATCCGCTAAGAGCACTTAAGCCCCCGCCAATTTTATCTTTCTTTGTTCCAAACTCACTCACACTTCCTGTTATGATCAACTCAACACCTAAAAGCTTGCCAACCTTTGCAGCCGATTGTGGTGTTACCGCGCCGCTCATTCCCAGGCCTTGTTCAGCCATTATTTTGTCAAGCTCGTTTCTTTCTATCACGATAAATTTTTTACTCTCAACAAGTGAGGTCACCAACATATCCGCCATACCGCTACCGATATTATGGCCATAACGCGCTTTATCTGTAAAAGACACAACCGCAACACGCTTTTTCAGGCCTGCAAGGTCACCGCTAAAAAGTGCCGGGGCTAAAAACAAAATAATCAATATAAGATTTAATAAATTATACTTTTTCATTTTAATCACCATTGTTGATGAATTATTTACTTTCTTCTTCCGCAGGGACAATACGGGCCGTAAGCTTATTTTGAGTAACACCGGTAATTTCAAGATCGATGCCTTCAATATTTTTTGCGGAAAGTTCACTGGCCACTGTTTCAGCTTTTTGGGTTATTTCGATATCAAACAAAGCACTGCCCGCCCCAAAACTACGCTGGTAAATATTTTTTACGCCGCGCACATAATAAGGCAAACTATTTTTGATAGTATTTAACTGATCAAAGCTGGTAATATTTGTAACCTGGAACTGGATTTGTCTTTGCTCGTATTGATTTTTACGAAACTTTTCAATCACCTTATTTTTTAAATCTTCAGCAGATTTTTTTGCCGCTTTTTCCATGGCCATGCTGCCACCGGTCATTTCATCAATATGGGCCATAACCCCGCGTGAAGTTGAGGTTGCAATTACCATTGCATCGTCTGCACGTACAACCCTAAGGTTCATATTAGCACTATTGGTTTTCATCCCGGAAGAACGCATCATTGGCAATTGTGTAACTGTTGTTTTTGCATTACCAATAATTAAAATCTCAGCACCATTTTGTTTGGCTATTGCTGCACCGGCTCCGGCATCTCCGGATAAAGCAGCCATCAGGGCATCCTGTTTAACATTGGCTTTAGCCGTTGCCGCATCTACAAAAGGAAAACCATATTCCATCATCGAATTCATCAAAGCCGTTTCAGCAGTGTTCATTGCTGTTGAATAATGCCACTGACTCTTGCCAAAATTTTCCTCTTTGATCAGCACCATCGTTCTCGGCATTCCTTCGCGTCTCAAAGTTGTGATTATACCTTCGATGTCATTCTTCAAATCACTGGTTTTCACAATTGCACGAACGGTAACTTCAAGTGAATTATCAACTCTTTTATTCGTGGATATAACTTCATAGCTTTGAACATAACCTGTTGTTTTGGTATAGATTTTGTCTTCAAGCAGCATAAAGTTTTCTGTTACAGTTCTAGAGTCAATGATTGTACCAACAACCTGTTCAACAGCTTTTCTTAGTGCATCGTTGGTACCATCCTCTTTAGCCTTAACCATATCACCGGCTAAAATTGCTCCGAATCCGGTTGCTGTTACAGTTTTTGCATCCTGACCAACTGCAAAAAGAGCCAGGAGCAAAATCATTAAAAAAGTTTTAAATTGAATATTCATTTTTAGGCCATTTTGTTAATTAGATCGCGTTTGATCAAAGCAGCCTTCGAAATTTTATAAAAACCCCGAAGGCTTTTCGTTTGTTTTGTTAATCGTATTGATTAGAATTTTGCTTTTAAATTACGGATAATATTTAATGATTGCGCACCAGAAACTACAGCCAGTGGTTTGAATGTTCCGTCATCCATTCCTGTCATAATACCGCGAGTTGAAACAACCATTATGGCATTAAAAACGGGTGATGTATTAAGAACATCGGCAAATGGAGTTGCATCACCAAAATGTTTTGAAGCAATCGAACGGTCATCGTAAGCTTTAACCATAAACTCCTGAATAAGCATGGCCAATTCAGCACGGTTTACTGTTTGATCCGGACGAAAACTTGCATCTGGATAAACACTCATTATGCCTTTTTGCAAAGCTTTGTCAATGTAGGATTTTGCCCAATGCGTACTTGGGACGTCATTTACTGAACCATGAACTGAAGATGGAATATCTTTTTTGCCCATTGTTTTTGATCCCGGAGCAGAAAACTTAACTGCTTGTTTTGCAGGGGATTTTCTAAAAATTTTATCGAGAGGAAGCTCTGTAACAAAAAGAACCGCCACATCGGAACGTGTAATTTCTTTTTGAGTAGCAATTTTTCTTAATTCAGGAGATTGCCCGGCAACTGCTGCCTGATATTCTGCAAGTTCTTTTATTGCCAAGCCTGCACGAGTATCTGTATTGTCGATATCAAGAATTCTCTGGAAAGATGTCTGGGCTTTTATATATTTGCCCCATCTTTTGTAAGAAGTTCC
Source organism: Calditrichota bacterium (assembly GCA_013112635.1). Classification (NCBI taxonomy): domain Bacteria; kingdom Pseudomonadati; phylum Calditrichota; species Calditrichota bacterium. Next base: position 25,288 of record JABFGF010000009.1, read on the forward strand.
CATCCAATAATAAGCATCTTTTTTGACACCCTTTTTGTCCTTAACGGATTTGGCACCCTGAACATCATCAATAGCATCCTCAAATTCATCAATGGCATCCTCGTATTTTTCTCTGGCCATTAGTAAACGTCCCTGGGCAACTACGGCTGGAATCCAATCACTGTCACGATCCAAAGACTCATCGATCAACTTTTCTGCTTTTTTCAATTTGCCATTTTCCAGGGCAACAATTGCCAGGCCTTCATAAGCCGGTGCAAAGTTATCTTTTAAACCTTTGGCAAGATTGAATTCACGCTCCGCATTTGTCAAATCATTACTATTTAAAAATTTTAAACCCTGAGTATAATGATACTCTGGTGTATCCAAAACTGATTCGGCTTTTCTTTCCTTTGGCCCGGCACATTGAAGTGTAAAAAATGCAGCCGCAAAAACAAGGACAAAGCTTTTTAAAAGAGTGGTTTTCATATTAAATCTCCGGTTAGTCCAAAATAAACATTACTTTACACTGTTCCATGAAATTAAGGTTTTTTGCAGCTGCCTGAATATTTGCGGCATCTGCATTGGAAATGACGACATCGGTGCCATTTGTACCAACAACCTTTAATGCTTTTACAACTGCAGCATTATCTTTTACACGCTCATTGCTTTTAGCACGATTAATATCTTTCTCATATCCAACCACACCAATCTGAACAGCATATTCCCTGCTCACATATCCGGTACCATAAACCTCGTTTCCATTTTCATCAAGAATTTTCGGGGCCATAGCAGGATGCAATTGTAAACCACGTGCGTCAATAATCAGGCCTGTAAAAACAGAATTTGTAAATGAAGGTTGAGGGTTCATGTTATAGCTAAGATTTCCTGGTGTTTGGCCACCAACTTGCTGCGGCAAAATAGCATCCAGCAAAATCCCACTTAAGGGGATTTCAACATCAACCTCAACACTGCCATCACTTAAATATCGGGTATCTACAGATTTGAAATTGCGGACAACACCTGAAACGCGTGTTTCAATTACGTCATTCTCAATCATTGCATTACGAACGGTTGTTTCAGATGTAAGCGTCATCCCTTTTACAGTTTCCAACAACTGGCGTAAAGCATCTAATTTTGCAACCCGAATTGCTCCGGCACGTTGTGCAGCAAAGGGAACTTTGGGGTCAGGTGCTCCAATACCGGTGGCTCTTAAAACCTGGTCTTGCCAGTTTACACTACCTGCATTTGCTATTTGTTGGTTTAATTGTGCGTTTAAATTACTTGCAATGAGAATAAAAATTGCAGTAAAAATAAGCCGAGACAGAGTCATATCTCCTCCCTGGGTTTATAGTCTGAAATTATTTTCGATAGGTCATTTGTGATAGGCAATTAAGCCATAAGAAAATTATTTTCCTGTGATTGTAGTCACCTTAGTTTTAGATTTGTAAAATTAAAACCATGTGTTAGAACTTTGAAGATTACATCATCGGGCGAAAGATAAAACCTGAACCTGCAACCTCTTGTATAGATGCTGTAATTCTACTTCTCATTTAGTTTCGCCAATAGGTACAAAATAAGATAAATATTCATTGATCAACTGTCAATTTAATAAATATTACCTGGAATTCTGTAAACAAACATGTGATAACACTTTTGCATCATTAATAATATTAGAAATAACAGCATATTCATTTGGTTGGTGTGCCATATCATCAATTGTTGCCCATACTGCTGCTTCTAGCCCATGCCGACGGAATATGGCCGCAACAGTACCACCACCAATTCCACTTGGTACTGCATCAACATTATAAACTTCTTTAATAGCCTTTTTTAATGATTTGACAACATCAGACTCTACTGACGTAGCCGGAGCTGCCTGGTCTTTCATTTCAGCGGATACTTCAATTTTTACATTATGTTTTGATTCAATTGTATTACAAATATTGTTGATCTCTTTAAGAACATCATCAAGGTTATAGCGTGGAAGAACCCGGCAGTCCATATAAAAAATATCTTCCCCGGGCAAAGTATTAATGTTGGGAACATTTGCAGTTTTTTTTGTTGGGACAAAGGTACTGATAGGCGGATCGAAAACCTCATTGTTGCCATCAAATATTTTATGCAATCTATCCAGGGCCACAACCAAATTGCTGGATGCAGTAAAAGCATTTACTCCTTTATCCGGAAGAGAAGCATGTGCCTGAACGCCACTTGTTTTGAACTTTACCCACAAAATAGATTTTTCGGCCACTTCAATCATCGAACTATCCGGCTCTCCGGCATCAGGAACAATTATTAAGTCCGATTCTGAAAACAAACTCAGATGGTTTTCCATCATAAAACTTAAACCATATTTACTGGAAGTCTCTTCATCCGCAACAAACATTAATGCAACATCATTTTTTGGGACAATCCCTTGCTCAAAAAAAGATTTTGCCATAATCAGGGCACTTACAATTGCCTGATTGTTGTCTTCTGTACCACGGCCAAAAATCTTCCCATCTTTAACCGTTGCCTCAAATGGATTTGAATCCCATTTTGACAAATCACCCTCCGGGACAACATCCAAATGAGCCATAATCCAGACAGTCTGTGATCGGTCTTCTCCGGGAATTCTTGCTATCAAGTTTGGGCGTAAACCACCGCTTACATTTGGATCAGCAGCCGGATATTCCTCTATTTCAGTAAAACCAATTGTTTTACAATAATCGTGCAAAAACTCTGCCTTCTCCAATTCCCCTTTACCATCATTTAAAGGGCCGATGGCCTTGAAAGAAACAAGGTTTTTCATCAATTGGATAAGCTCGGATCTTTGCATTTCTATTGAATCAGATATTTTATTAAATGGGGCCATTATAATTACCAAAAATTAAATAACTAATTTGAATCGAACTTTGTAAGTTCCGGTAAAATATGATCACTTAAAACGTGGGTAAAGTATCGGTCAGTCATCCCGGCAATAAAATCTCGCACAATAATCTCCGGGCGATTTGCAGAAACATATTTATCTTTTTTAGAGTTGAGGAAATGAACAAAAATTTCATTTTCTTTGTCTTTCTCCTTAAGCGCATGGAGATAAAACTCATATAAAATTTTAAAACCCCGTTTTATTTTTGTGTGATTAATTTTCAGTTGCTCGCTCTTATAAATCTTTGCATAATTGAACTTTTTTAAATGAAATAGCGCCTCTGATATTTTACCACTAAATGCTACAAAATTTTTGTTATAACTTTGTGTCACAACATCATTAACCAGCGTTTCTATAATTTGGCCGTTGCTGTTTCCAAGAACCTTTGTCGCATCCTCTGGTAAATCTTCACGTGTAATTAATCCAATCCTGATAGCATCTTCAATATCTTGCCCAATGTATGCTATCGTATCGGTAATCCTTACCACACAACCTTCCAAGGTCCCGGGTTTTGTATCAATTATATTACCATTTTCCATAATTTTTATATAATCTGCAATATCTTTTTCAGATTTGTGTTTGTCCGGTTCAAGGCTTTGATCATTTACTTCACCATTATGCGAGATAATACCGTCACGTGTTTGGAATGAAAGGTTTAGACCTAATCCCTTATTGGCAATTTTATCAACAGAACGAAGGCTTTGAATATTATGATGGAAGAAACCCATTCCATATTTTTGGCTTACCTCACTTAAAAAAACTTCTCCGTCATGCCCAAACGGCGGATGTCCCAAATCATGTCCCAGGGCAATGGCATCTATTAAGTCAGTATTTAGAGAAAGAAATCGACCAATAGTTTTAGCAATTTGTGCAACGCTAATTGTGTGCAAACTGCGGCTGGTTAATTGTTCATCCAACAAGGAAGCAAAATAAACAACCTGGGTTTTTCCGGTATAACGCCTAAAAGCACCAGAGTACATTATTCTGTCTCTGTCAATCGCAAATGGAGGACGTATCCTTTCTTCTTTTTCAATCTTCTTGCGATGTGCCAGAGAATTACTTGTAGCAAAGCCAGAAAATGTGTTCTCTTCTTTTTTTGCGACACCGGCGGCTATTTCATTTAAGTTAATTTTCGACATAAAACAAAGTTATACTGTAATAACATTTAATGAGTGAGGGATTATTTCTACAGATACTTTTTTCTCGGCAAGATGAGGCTCACCATCAGTATGAAAAACAAATTCTTCAGTATCGCTTATTATTTCCACACTTTTTGTTTTATAATTGGAGTAACTGCTAATTTCACTAATCCTGCCATTAAACATTTTAGGTAGACTAATCAAACCTTTAATAACTGACATTTTATCAAACATACATACATCTAAATATCCGTCCTGTATATCTGCTTGGGGGGCAATTTTAGCTCCATTTCCAAATTCAGTAGCGTTGGCTATTGTAATAACCAAAGGAGCAACCTCTTGATTTACATCGGGGCTTTTTACAGTATAAGCAGGATATGAATATTTCATGTATTCTGAAAAACCTATAAAAAAATATGGTAATGCTCCACGCACTTTTCTTTTTTGAAATTGACTTGCAACTTGTGCATCAAACCCGATACCTGCGACTGCAAAAAAAGGTAAACCATTTATTGTGCCTGTATCGATAGTTTTAATTTTCCTGTTAAAAATAGTCTTAAGGGCATTTTCCGGTTTTAATGGTAAACCTAAAGATCGGGCAAAACCATTTCCGCTGCCCATTGGAACAAGCCCGAAGTTAGAGGCGCTTCCTACTAATTGGCTGGCAACCTCATTCATTGTGCCATCACCGCCTATTGCGATAATATTTTGGCATTTTTCTTTAACCGCTTCTTTGGCAATTTGAGATGCATGGCCTGCGTATTCAGTAACCTTTATTTCATACGATGAGGAAAATATTTTTTCAATCAGGGAAAAAAGATATGATTTATTTTTAATTGATCCGGAGTGTGGGTTTATAATAAAAATATTATTCATTATAATATTTAAGCGGATACTACAATTTGAACGGAGATAATGTAAAATAAAAAAGTCCCGATTTATCGGGACTTTTAAGTCTAATTTTTAAGTCTGAAATCGAAAGGAATAGACATTTTAACGCGAACAAATTTATCTCTTTGTTTAGCCGGTTTAAATGTACATTTCTTTGCCGCTGCAATCGCTGCTTCATCAAGCATTGGTACTGATTTTAGTATTTTTGCATCTAAAACATCACCTTTTTTAGAAATAGTAACCATTACAGTTACACGTCCTTCAATTCCGGCCCTGCGTGCAAGGTCTGGGTATTTTGGTGTTTCTTTATGTTTTAGTACAGGTTTATCAGATACTGCAAAAAACTCAAAAACCTCATCTTCCTCAGGTGGAGGTGGTGGTGCTTCAAACGCATCACTCAAATCAATTTCTGTTTCCTCAATTGTCACATCATCAAGCAAATCTTCATCCTCAGATTCTACAGGAATTGAAGGACGTGACGGTGGAGGTGGTTTTTGAAGCTGCTGAGTCGGCGGGATTTCAATACTCTCTATGACCAGTTTTGGCTGTTCAGGTAAAGTTATCTCCCCTTCATATTTCTGGAAAGAATAAAACAAGAGAGTCACAATTAAAAGACCCGCTGCTGTAGACAACTCTAATGTTTTTTGATACTTCAGCCTTAAATCAGCTTCAGGTTCTTTTTGAATCATCTTCATCTATAGTTCTCCTGGTCTTGCTGAATAACTAATATTTAAAGCATTTCCTTTACGTAACTCTGAATGAACTTCATTTACCAATCCCATTTGAGCCCGTTCGTCACCCTTTAACACAACCACTAATTGGGGATCATTGACTCTTAACTGGTAAGCCAGGTTACGTAAGTTTTTGACATCCTGAACATTTATATCATTTATCATGATATTCCGTTCTTCATCAACCCAGATGGTTGCGATATGTCTTTTCGAAACATCAAGCTTTTCAATTTTTTGTGCATCTGGCACTCTTACCTTCAAACCAGAATAGGTTTTCATCACTGTAACCGTCATAAAAAAGATCAACAGCATAAAAATAATATCAGGCATTGAGGCTGTAGGGATTGTCAGCTTTATTTTTGTTTTCTTTTTAAATTCCATTAGTCGTCCCCAGGTTATTCTTCATCTGGCTCAGCCAATGAAATCCTTTTTGCATCTGCCCTTTTAAGTTGATCCAAAACTTTGATATATACATCGTATTCGGATTCTTTGTGGGTTTTTAGGGATACAATCAACAAAGGATTTTCAAATAACTTATCTTGAATAATGCCTTGAATCTCTCGGACTTCAATAATCTCATTATCAAGCATGGCCTGGCCACCGGCATTAATAAACAAATTCGCGATATTCTTTTTTGGGATTTTCACTTCTGTATCACCTGGAGGAGGCAGTACTAAATCCAACCCCTTTTCAGTATCAATAGATGTAGTAACCAAGAAGAATATCAGCAAGAGAAAAACTATATCAGCCAATGATGCTGACGGAATTTCTACATCTTTTTCTTTTTTCTTGCCAAGTATCATAGTTCAAGCCTAATAATTTTAATTTTTATGATCTAAATCGACTAAAGCATCCATTAACTCTACAGAACTTTCTTCCATATCAAGGATAAGTTTATCAATCCTGGATGTGAAGAAATTGTAGAATACCTGGATAATCATCGCCACAACCAAACCAAACAATGTTGTTAACAACGCCTGAGAGATACCGCCCGCTACAATCGCCGGTGAAATATCATTCTTTGTTTCGATTTGCTGGAAGGCTGTTACCATACCTTGTACTGTTCCTGTAAAGCCAACCATTGGTGCCAATACAATAACAGTTGATAAGACAACCATACCACGCTCTAAAAACGCCATCTCAATAGAACCAGCATTTGAAATTGACTTCTCAACACTATCCAGCCCTTTGTCAGCACGTGAAAGACCGGCGTGAAGAATTGATGCTACAGGACCAGGTGTCTTCTCACACTCTGCCGCCGCACCTTCAATACCGCCATCTTGCAATGCAGAATGAAGACGAGCCAAAAATTTACGTGTATTTACAGAAGCACGTGTTAAAGTTATTATCCGTTCAATTGAAAAACCAAGACCAACTAAAAGTAACGCTAAAATTGGCCACATGAAGATTCCGCCTTTGTTAAAAAGCTCGACCAAACCATCCATACTATTAACTCCTATATATTTTAGTTTAAATGAAAATAAATTATTCTTAAGGTGAGTGAGCTATGAGCTTTGTTTTTGAGTATACCATTTTAGCAATTTAAAGTCAATCAATTTTTGATTCTATCTTAACCAATTGATTCTGAATTGCACGTGCTTTTGGAAACGATTTCAACGCTGTTTCAAATTGATTATCGTGCTCCAAGATCACTCTGTAAAACTCATTTTGAGACCAGATACTTCTGGCGATCTCTGCTTTAAGCCTGTTTTTTAAAAAAGGAATATCGGCATTCCAAACTTCACTGTCAAAATTGATTTCCTTTTGCTTTGCCACTTTTTGCAATTCCCTAAATAATTTGTCTGAAACTTCAAATTTTTCAAAAAAGTATTCTCGGTTATCTTTAATATTTTTATGGCTGTTCGCATAATGAGAAGCTACTTCAAAAAAGATTCTTTTTTCTAACAACTTCTGTGTTAGTTTTGGAGAGTTTGTATAGCCCGAATCTGCAACTACTATGTCCGGTTTAATACCACCACCACCAAACACTTCCCTTCCTTTTGATGTATGATAAACCATTAAGGAATCTTGTACTTCACTATTTTGGATTGAATCTTTTCCAACATGGGCTAGGGAGTAATAATCATTAATTGATTTGTTTTCGTACGGTTTTTGAATTAAACGCCCGCTTGGTGTGTAATACTTAGAAACTGTTAAGCGTAATCTGCTTTCATCGTTTAAAACAAACTCATTTTGGACAAGGCCCTTTCCAAAACTGCGTGTCCCAACTATTACACCACGATCATAATCCTGGATTGCACCGGCCACAATTTCTGATGCGCTGGCCGATGAATGGTTAATCATAACAACCAACGGAAAATCTCTGTCAATTGATTTTCCATAATCATCTGTAAAGTGCTCGTCAGTTACTTTTTGAAAGCGCCCTTTTGTGAAAACAACTTTCTTTCGTCCGGAAATAAATTTCCCAACAATTTTAACTGCCTGCCATAAATAACCGCCACCATTATATCTCAAATCCAGCACAAGCTGTTTCATGCCTTTTTTCTCAAGCTTTATCAAAGCGCTTTCAAGCTCATCTGCGGTTGTGTTTGCAAAACGGTTAACCCAAACATAGCCGGTAGAATCGTTGGCCATAAAATGTGTATTTATTGTATAAATCGGGATTTCATCGCGGGTTATTTCAAATTTCAGATTATCATCAAATCCTTCTCTTTGAATTGCAACTTCTACAACAGAGTTTTTTGGCCCTTTTAATTTTTTTGGAACTTCAGCATTCGAAATCCCAAAAGCAGATTCACCATCGATTTCCACAATAATATCACCGGCAAAAATACCAACTTTCTCAGATGGAGAGCCAGGAATAACAGTTATTACGTTTATAAAACCTTCAATGACGTCATACTGAATTCCAATCCCCTGGTATTTTCCTTCAAAGCTTTCATCATTACTTTCTCCCTGTACCGGATCAAAATAAACTGAATGCGGATCCAGAGAATTCAACATGCCTTCTATTGCGCCGGAAATCGCTTTATCCCAATCAACATTGCCTACATAGTGTGTCTCGGTCAGGGTAATTATTTCCTCAAGTTTGTCAAAATCCATCTGTTCGGATGAAGAAAAATCGGCAACAAAAAATTTGAGTAGCGGTTGTTTAAAAATAACCCCCAACAAAAGTGCAATAATAAACCAGCTAAAATAGAGGTTTCTGTTTTTCATATTAGAATGAGCTCACTTTTTGGTTTAATGAAAATTTTACTTCCTTATCCAACTCAATATCAAATGTCATAAGGACACAAGAACTCTGGTATACTTTTTCAAAACCCGCTTCCGATAGTGAAATTGTTTCTACCGGTAAACGCCAAATAGAGTCTGTTTGTTCTGAGCTTAAATTAACATCAATTTTCATATACTCGTCTTTTAAACCCAAAAATTTATTTCCATCCATCCTACCGACAGAATCCAGGTAAGAATTTTCAGGCCTTCCATCTTTTGTGTAATAATACCTATCATGTGCATGCCCAGCCTGAAGACCGTAGTTAAACTCGACAGCAAATTTAAAACTTATCTTTTCTTCTGAAAGATTGGTCAGTTTATACTGTGCCTCAATAAATTCATTGTCCTTTGAAACAGCAATACTTTTTGTAATTTTTATAGGATGTGATTGACCATTTTGAAATATTTGCCCTTCTTTTGAAAGAATAATATTTACAGAATCGGGCGACACTTTGCTTTCTACGAGTGAATAAATACCATTTACAAAATCGCCTTGCTCCTCATATTCATTTTTTAAAAAATGTTGCGGTTGAACATCATGGTTCAAAATGTGATCAACAAATGATTTACGTTCATACGAATCATACACAAGATATTTCTCCAAGCCGGGTTCTTTTGCTATAACAAGATCATGAATACTGGCAGTTGAATCACCACTATCCTCTTCTCCGGCCACTTTGGCATGATGCAGTTTTTCATGATAACCTTCTTCACGCCGTGTCATAGTATCAAGCAGGTTTTTGTCTGATGCTTTAAAATCATATTCAAACATTGCTCCACCGGCAGATGGTTTAAAATAAGCATTGTGCACAGCTGTCTCAATCAAGATTTCATCGCTGCCATCCATATCAAAATCAACAACTTCAAGTTCTTTCAAACTCTCAGGCATTTTCTCGGCTAATATCTTTTCTGCTTTTATCAGGTTGCTGTAAATAGCATGACGAAGATGAGCCAAATACAATCCGCCAAAAACCCCGTGCCAATAAGGGCAATTACATTGACCGGCCCACAACGCATCATTTGCGAGCTCCAACCCTGAGACATCTTCCGCTTGCGACAGTTTTTCACTTACACGAAGCATTTTTTTGTGCATCACATTTATTTCAGGATACTTAATCATAAAATTACGCCAGAACCCACCGCGCACAAACAATCCTACATCATCATACATATTTTTATCTTGCAGATAATGCTCAAAATTCTCGTATTCCTTAAATGTTTTTGTAAACAAAGACCAGTGCATCATTTCAGAGTAGGAGGCTGTTGGAAGATAAATATTTGATTTCGGCTTAACCTGTTCCATCACCTCATCAAACGTGACCATCTCAATCCAATCGAGATTGTTCTCCAGTACAGTAAAAAAATTATCCAGCCAGCCATTTTCATAAACATGCTTATAGGTATCTGGCCAAACTCCGAATTTTTCACCATCATCGGCAAAAACCATAACTCGGTCACCCTCTTCGGTGGCCATTTTGCCAAGTAAATCAATCGTTGCCTGCGGGTCTTGAAATGGAATTGTATAACGGAGATATTTACTGATTGGAAACACTGACACTTTTTTACCCAGATCTTCGGAAACAAAATATCCATCAAGATCTTCATCTTTTAAACCGGAGTATAGAAAATGTGTATCATCGATTACGGAATACTTTATATCGGCATCATGCATGGTTCCGGGCAAAGTTGGTTCCCAAACACGTTCAGCAAGCCACATTCCGCTTGCGTCGTAATCAAATAATTCTTTAACTCGATTAGTTAGTTTTTTTATTTGGCCAATACGATCTTTTTCCGGGATAACAGAAATGATCGGTTCGTAATAACCGCCACTCATAATTTCCAACTGCCCATTATCCCGAAGTTTTTTTACAAGCGTCAATAATTCAGGGCGATTTTCTTCCAGCCAGTCCAGCAAAATCCCGGTAAAATGTATTGAAATTCTGATTTTAGGATGTCTTTCTAGAACCTGCAGAAAAGGTAAATATGATTTTTGATAAGCTTCTTCAAAAACGAAATCAAAATTTCCAATGGGTTGATGGTTATGAATTCCGAAAACAAATTTAATCTTTTTCATATCTGACTGTCTTTCTAAATATTAAAGCAATGTAGCTAAAATGTGTGTAAAGTAACTGTGTTTAAATTATAAAATTGTTTCATCATTTGGCCTCGTAAAGAATCTTGAGACCATAAACTCAGATTAACAATTGGATCATTTATTTTGATAAAACTTTTTTATTCTTCCTCGTTTTCTTCCGGCCAGGATAGGACTGTTTTTTTATTTTTTATTCGCATTCGGATAACTGCGGCTAAAAATAATACAACAAGCAAAACCCAAACTAAATCCGGCACATTTAATAAAACCATCCACTTATATTGCTCATCAATAAAAGCATACCAGCCAACTTCAAAATCAATAAAATCACGACCGGTAGATTTTTTAAATGCGCCATTTAGTGATTCTCTTTTTTCTAATAGATCAAGTATCTCCAATAATGCTCTGTCATCATATTCACGAATAAAATAATCGACAGCCGAGCGTGCCAGCGCATAACCTAAACGCGCCTGGTTGGATGAAAAAACAAACATCGAATCCAGAGCAGCAAGATTTTTTAGTCTATCGCTATATAAAGCATTGGCGATTAAAACCTGCTCATCGGCGGTTAAGTTTTCGTTGCTCAACCATTGGGCAATTCCTTCATGCAGCCAGGTTGGAACATTGGTGTTGGAATATTGAATCCCAAGATAAATATGTACCAGCTCGTGTAAAAAAACCTGGGGCAAACGATTTATTTCGTCAGCATTTGCCACCCGGATAATAATGATCTTTTTATTTACAAAAGCAATGGCCTGCGCCCACTCGGGAAAGCCATCTGCAGAGTAAGACTGAAACTCAGCATCACTCTTTGTAAGATAAATATGGATTTCGCTTTTTGGTTTTATGCCAAAGAAATTTTCAATCCCTTTTACCCGCTCACCTGTTTTTTTAATCAGCTTTTCAACAAGTGCCAAATCTGCCGGATTATGATAAATTTTGTACGTATCACCAAAGTTATAAACTCCTTTTTCAGCCAGCGCAAAACCTTGCATCAATAAAAAAAACAGAACGGCAAAGATAGGGATTTTAACAGATTGTGACAAAAAAATTTTCATGAAAATATTCAACACAATTTCAGTTTAATTGGCGGGCTGAAAATACATAAAAGGGGGCTAATAAAAAAGCCTAACCGAGAAATAGAATGGCATCAAACAGAAGCTTCGGTTTTAACCCGCTGGAGAATTAAAAAGCCGATCAAAAAGAAGAAAGTAATAACTGCCACACCGGCACGTTGGGTATTAAAAATTTCGGTGAGCAGACCAAAAAGAAAAGGTCCTGCAAAAGTGGTGGCTTTACCGGAGAAAGCAAAAAAACCAAAGAACTCATTTTCCTTATCTTTAGGTGTTAAACGCCCCATTAAAGAGCGGCTGGATGCCTGGTTTGGCCCTGCAAAAATCCCAACGATAATTCCTGCAATCCAAAAGATAGTTTTATCTGGGGCAAAAACCGCTAACAGGCTGGCAACAATTAAACCTAAATTACTAATCTGGATGGTTTTTTTACTGCCAATACGGTCATCAAAAAAACCAAACAAAAAGGCACCTAATCCTGAAGCAACATTTAATACAATCCCAAAAACAATAATCTCTGAAAAATCAAATCCGAAAGTACCGGATGCATAAATACCACCAAAGGCAAAAATGGTTATCAGGCCATCATTATAAAAAATACGTGCCAGTAAAAAATAGAGTATCTGTTTATATCCGGAGATTTGAATCAACGTACTGCGTAGCTCAAACACACTGGATTTCAGCAAGTTTAAAAAGGGAATATTGCTTTTTGTCTTTGGTCCTTTAATCCACAAAAACAAAGGAATACTAAAAATAAAAAACCAAACAGCAACAAGAAGATTTGATGCCCTGATATTTTCGCCTGCCTCTTTTGAAAATCCTAGCATGGGAACTTCCGGGTTAACCAAACCAACTAAAGCCAATACCAGGCAGAGTAACCCACCGAGATAACCAAGAGCCCAGCCGTAACCAGAAATACGTCCAATTTTGCCAGGTGGGGAAATTTCCGGTAAGTAAGCATTGTAAAAAACCATCCCCATTTCAAAAGAGAAATTAGCGATGATAAACCAGGTTAGAGCCTTTGCTATTTCACCGGGTAAAGCACCAAAAAGAAAAGCCGTAGCAACAATGGATATAAGAGTTGAAAGAACTAAAAATTTCTTTCTTAAAGATCCCTGATCGGCCATGGCACCGAAAAAAGGGGAAAAAATTGCAACGAGAAGGGCGGAAATTGTAACCCCGCGCGACCAAAGTAGAGTTCCTTCAATCTCATTTGCTGCAATAGATTTTGTAAAATAAGTAGCATAAATGAAGGTTACAACCAGCGTTGTAAATGCAGAGTTGGCAAAATCATACAAAGTCCACGCAAAAATGGCTTTTGTAGATTTATTATGATTGGATCGAGTTGTCGTTTTAATGGAAAGTACTCCATATTTCTATGGAAGAAAATCTATGAGTTATTGGTCGAATTATAATATTGCTATAAACTAAGTATCCCCGCATATATTTGATACACGGGGAATTTTAAAACTAACTATTAATAAATTATCAGCGTATGAAAAACAAGTAATTACAGCTGGCTTTGAACATGTTGAACAACCAGATTGATTGTTCCTTTTAATGTATTAAAAACACCATCACCCTTAACAGCCACTCCTTCAAAATGAGGAACATTAAAAAAGTTTAACTTCTTTTGAAGTGTTTCCACAGAATCTGCGCCAGGGAGGTCACGTTTATTATACTGAATTACCCATGGAAAATTTTCAAGAGTGTGTCCGTCTGCTTTAAGATTGCTCTCAAGATCCAATAAAGTTTCAATATTTGCTTCCATCCTATGTGGTTGTGAATCAGCAACAAATACAATCCCATCTACACCATTTAAAATAACTTTACGGCTGGATGCGTAATAAACCTGTCCGGGGACTGTATAAAGATTAAATTTTGGTTTTTTACCTTTGATACGCCCAACTTCAATCTGCATAAAATCGAAGAAAATTGTTCTGTCTTCTTTAGTTTTAAGTGAAACCAGCTCGCCAGCTAAAGAAGGGTCAAGTTTGGAATGGATGTATTCCAGGTTTGTAGTCTTTCCGCTCATCCCTGGTCCGTAATACACAATTTTTAGATTTATTTCTTGTAAAGCCCAATTTATAAACATTTATCCGCCTCATTTTTGTAACAGGTACAATACAATATTATTTAAAAGTATCATCTAAAGCATCACCAAGTAAACTACTGAAATCCGAATCAATAATTTGATCATCTTCCGGCCCACTATCTGCCTCATCTTCAAGGATACTGGCTAAATCTTCGATGGCTTTTTTGGTATATATCCGAATAAGCCCAAGAGTTACACTTACGTCAAATACTACTACCAGGAAAAAGTTATCACCAACATTGGAAAGATAAACATTCCTTTTTTCCCCTTCATGAAAAAGCAGTTTAAATTTCGCTTCTTCACCAACCAGTTTTGCCATCTCCGATGTTGCTGCAAAATCACTGGCTGCTAAAGCAGATAATACTGTAGTATTCATATTTTCAGTATTACCACGCTGGCTAATCAACTGCCCGCTCATATCAGCAAAAAGAATTGCAGATGCTTTTGTTTTTGTGGCCAATTCTGACAATATTTTGGTTATGCCATCGTATTGGTTGCCATTCAAGATAACCTGGCGGCTGCCATCCTTCAATTTTCTTGTTTGTACCATACACTACCTCATTTGTTTTTACATACGCGTTGTTTGTCTTTTTTTAAGTCTTTCCAAAGCAATTGTTACACTTTCCCGCAACCTTTCTAGCGCTTCACCAAGGTGCTTAATCTCGTCATTTGTTTTAACTTCAATTCTGTCTCCAAGATTCCCCTGGCTAATTTCGTTTGCTTTAGCAGTTAGATAAATTATAGGACTTATTATTCTATTTGCAAGAATTAATACAATTATTATGCCTATAAGTGTTATCGCGGCAATTATACTAATAATTAAAATATTAATTTCATTAACAGCATTTTCTATATACTGCTGTTTCATCCCAACCCGAATGTAACCAAGATAGCCATCTTCGACGGGCATTACAATATCACAGCACGTAACAGGTTCATTTTCTTTCAAATAAGTGATATTATTTAGTTTATTTTCATCAGTTTCCGGCAAAATGCTGACAATCTCATTTGGAACAGGCCCGTTAAAAGTTTTTGCCATTACATTATTTTCACTGTCTTGAATGAGAATATATTCTACACTTTCAAAACTTAAAGCGTTGGTAATGATCTGTTTTAATCCTATTACATCTTCACTTAAAATTTGTTCAGAGGTATAATTTGCCAGGTTGGAAGCAACCGTACGTCCACGTTCAACAAGCTCTTTTTCTACTGTTTTGGAAACAGTATTATTAATTATTAAAACTAAAATTACGCCAAGAATAATATTACTCAGAACAAAAATTCCGCCAATTTTCCATCTTAAACTTATCATTATTATCCCAAATCCTTTTTAGGTTAATTCTTTTTTTATATAATTCAACATCTCAGCTTGAAATGTTATTTTCTTTTGTTCGTCCTGAATTTCATCACAAATTAGTTCAATAAGCTCTGCAACCCGTTCTGATGGAAATTTATTTTTTGTCTGGTTTATTTCCAACAAAACATCATCTATTACAAAAGGGGCAACCGGCCCGATTATATCAATTAACACTTTTTCCATATTCGAAAAGAAAGACAATCCAAGCGTATTTTTTTCTTTTTTCTCTGCCTGATATAATTCTATTAATTCCAGCTGGTATAAATTATATAATATGCGTGTAACGTCTTTAACAGACATTGCACCAACTGCGGCAATTTCCTGAATAGACTGTTCACCATTTACCTGTGTTAAAACCATCCATTCAGCAGAACGCAGGTTTAATCCGGAGGCAGATTTTATTTCAGATTTTTTATAAACAACGTTGGGCTCGGTAAGAAATTTACTTTTTGCTTGATTTGCCACTTTAAATCCACATTTATATAATTCGATTAACTAAATTTAAATAACGTGTTTTATAAAAGTTTGATAGTTAATTGAAATTCAAAAACCTCTGTCAGGAAGATTGACAGATAATTGTATCTTCTTTAAATGTATAACGGTCTGAAAATAAAAAAGTTAAGTAATAAAAAAAATTATAAATTAGACAGCAAGCTTAATTCATCCTCTTCAAATTTGCCTTTTCTTAAAACAAGCGTTTTGTCAGTAGCATGATTATGGGCCATTTTTATGATTTTCTTTTCCTGCAGAAGGTGAGATAAACTGACATTTAAAGTTATACGCAGCAAAGGCAGTATTTTCGGGCTTTCACACAATGTCACCAGCAAAATATTATTGGAAAGCCGACATAAAATAAACAGGTTTTCCCAAAACAATTCAATTTCCGATACATTCTCGTCTTTTTCATTAAACAAGGCACTTATCCGCAAGGCGCGAAGAGCAATATCTTCAAGATCTTTTTTGTTAATTTTGAGACCTTCATTATGTAAAACTGCTCCCCTGCCCGATGCAATAAAAACACCTTTTACACCCGGTACATTTTTTATCTCTTTTAACCAACGTTCAATCATAATTGATTTGCCTGTTATATTTTAATTAATTCTCTTTTAGACCAATTGCCTGCTGAATCAATGGAATTACTACATCACTTTTTACTTTTTTATCCATTTGCAAAAGCAAAAAATGTTCATTATAGCCGGCAAAGAAATATTTTTGCTGCCCACTAAAAATGCTTACAAATTCCGGATGATCTAAGCCAATTGTTTTACTTAACTTTTGTGCCTGAAGCATAATAAAAGCCACATTTGGATCTTTCTTTTTTGCATCACCCTGTTCTGTTTTATCAATGCAAACACCCTCTTTGCTATTTAAGCTTACCGAGAGCACACCTTTTATGGTCAACAGCCTTTCAAACAGTCTGTAATAGCGGTTTTCAACTTCATCCTGAGAATGATCAATTTTATGCATCCCCTCTAAAAGAAGGTTGCTCCAATTTGTTTCTATTGTTCGCACCGGGGGTTTAACGCCATTTTCAACCTTAAACTTGCCGTCCAGCAAAGCCAGCAATCTAAAAACTGCTTCTTCCCCAATATAAGGATCATATTCCGCATGAGTTACCTGCCCCTCTTCAAAGTAGATAAAACCAAACTTTGCGGCTCTTTCAATAGTTAGTTTTGCACTATTGTGCTCCATGCAGTTTAGCTGAATTAAACTGGGGAGTTTTATATCTTTTAAATTTCCTATTAGTGCCATATTTATCCTAAAATATTAAAGACCATTTCCCGAAGTGATTTCATTTCGAAAGGTTTTTCCACATAATGTTTTGCACCAAGGTCAACAACCTCATCTTTCTTGTCATCTGAGCCATAGGCTGTCATCACAATTACTTCAGTGGTTGGATAATCCTCTTTCACTTTCTTAAGCAAATCAAGACCGCTGATACCAGGCATAAAAATGTCAGTAATTACCAGGTCAAAGGGCGATTCGGTCATCTTGTCCAAAGCCTCTTCACCGGAAGAAGCCGTTGCAACTTCGTAGTCTTTTTTAGATAGTATAAAACTTTGATATAGGCTGAATGTCAATGTTTCTTCATCATCAACAATTAGTAGGCGCCTGGCCATAGTTACTCCTGCAGATTTTCTTTTACAAACGGTAAAGTTATTTTAAATGTCGCACCTTTTTCGGGTACTGATTCAACTTCAATTTTTGATTGATTTTCTTCCAATAACCGTGATGAAATTGATAACCCAAGTCCAACGCCATCACTTTTTGAGGTATAAAATGGATTAAATATTTTCTCTAATTTTTCCGGGGATATTCCATTTCCACTATCGGAAACTAATATACTAATTATTCCGGGGTACTCCTGGTTTTCAAAAACAAGGCTTTGCGGATCGTATTCTGCTTTTACAAGCAACACTCCACCATTCGGCATAGCATCGAAAGCATTTAGAAATAAATTGAGAATTACTTGCTCGAACTGGCTTTCATCGATGTAAATGGATGGCAGGTTTTCATCATATACGGATGAAAATTCAATTTTCCTTTTCATCAATCGCGGCGCAAGTAAAAGGTAAACGCCGTCAATAATATTTTTGAGGGAATGAAAATCAGGTTTTGGGCGGCTTGGTTTTGCAAAATGGAAAAACCTTTGCAATAGTTTATTCGAACGGTCAATTTCTTTTACAATACGCGAAACAAGCTGAGACCGGAAATCACCCGGACTAAAACTTTCTTCAAGTACCTGGGCCGATGTTTTTATACCCGCCAGCGGATTGCGAATCTCATGGGCAATCCCCGCAGAAAGCTCACCTAATGTTGCCAGACGATCCATTCGTTCCATTTGCTTGCGGAAATTGATTAAATCGCGGATATCGCGGAAAATAAAAATAATCCCTGTTTCTTCATCAGAGTTTTCTTTGCGCAAAATAGTTGTACTAAAACCGATGGGGATTATTGAACCATCTGCTGCAACAATATTTGCTTCCTTACTTTCAAACATCTTTTTAAGGGTTAATACCTGTTTTAAGATTAGCAACCCTTCTTCTTTGTCAGCAAAAAGCATATCGATCTGCTCACCTAAAATATCGGCCGATTTATAGCCAATAAGATTTAGCGCAGACTTGTTCATAAAAGTAACTTTTCCATCCGGATCGATGGTCATAATCCCGCTGGAAATATTTTGAATAACACCTTTATGAAACTCAAAGACCTGGTTTAATTGCTCGTACTGTTTAAGAAGTTTGTCATACTTAAACTTATACTGGTCAAGTATTTCTTTTACATCCTGGGTAGACTGCAGATCGTCAATTATGCGGTTTACGCGCAGGATAGATTCTTTTTTCTGGTTGAGATAATCACTCATAAAATTTTTATTATTTAAAAGGTTTGAAGCTTACAGCTAATTTTTTTTGATTGCAAATTAACCGCCAAAAACCGGGTCAACATCTATATTTATAAACAAAGAATTGCTTTTTTGTTTGGTAAACGGACTTAATACATCACTCAGTAATTGCCGGGTTTTTACTCCGGCCGGATCATATTTTTTATTAATTTTCAAACTGATTTGCCAGCGGTATAAATTTTTTATTTTGGATATAGCCGCCGGTGCCGGACCAGTTAAATCGCATAAATACTTTCCATGTATTCTGATTGGGGTTGAAATTTCACGGGCTTTGGAAATGGCATCCGAAATATTGGAGGCTGAGACCGTTATTATTATCATTCGGTTGAAAGGAGGGTATTTATAAGTTTCGCGATGTTTTATTTCTTCATTAAAAAAACCGGAATAGTCGTGATTTTTTGCAAATTGAATTGCATAATGCTGCACCTGGTAGCTTTGGATAACCACTTCTCCGGGTTTATCACCCCTTCCTGCACGCCCTGCAACCTGTGAAAGCAGTTGAAATATTTTTTCTGAGCTGCGAAAATCAGGGATGCTTAAACCCACATCTGCCGAGATAACACCAACCAAAGTTACATTGGGAAAATCCAGCCCTTTGGAGATCATTTGGGTGCCCAAAAGAATATCGGCTTTGCCTTCCCGGAATGTGCCCAGAATCTGATCATAAGCATTTTTTGCTCGGGTCGTGTCTTGATCCATTCTTAAAACAACAGCGTTTTTAAAACGATTTGCAAGCTCTTCCTGGATTTGCTGTGTACCGATTCCTTTATTGTCCAGCTCATCGCTACCGCAGTTTGCGCAATTTTTCGCCGCAGGGATATTCAATCCGCAATAATGGCAACGCAGTTTATTATCATAGGTGTGATAGGTCAAGGTCACTTCGCATTCGCTGCATTTAGGTATAAACCCGCAGTGCAGGCATTGCTGAAACGATGAAAAGCCCCGCCGGTTTTGCAACAATATAATCTGCTCTTTTTTGTTAAGCCGGTCTTCAATTTTTTCCAACAATATCTTTGAAAAGACCGCCCTGTTTTTTGAAGATGATTTTTCTTTGCGCATATCAGCCAAAACAACTTCCGGCAGAAAACCACTTGTCGCCCGGTTTTCAATCTTGAGCAAAGTGTGCTTTTTTTGGTGGGCGTTGTAATAGGTTTCAAAACTTGGTGTGGCCGATCCCAGCACAACAACCGCATTGTGCTGCCTGCCCCAATAAAGTGAGACATCGCGCGCATTGTAAAGCGGAGCCGTTTCTGTTTGCTTGTAACTCTGCTCATGTTCCTCATCCACAACAATCAGCCCGATATTATCCATCGGGGCAAACAAGGCTGAGCGTGGACCAATAGCAATTTTTACCTGCCCGGAATAACAGGCCATCCAGGCATCATAGCGCTGGCCTATGGACATTTTACTGTGAAACACCGCAATCTTATCGCCAAAAACAGCTTTGAAGCGTGAAACAGTTTGCGGGGTTAAGGCAATTTCCGGGATCAGGATTATGGCGCTTTTTCCCTGTTCAACAACTTTCTTTAAAATCTCGATATAAACAACCGTTTTGCCGCTTCCGGTTATGCCGTGAAGCAAAAATGATTTAAACTGATCTAGTTCGGATTGCCTTACAATTTCATTTATTACACTAGTTTGCTCATTATTAAGCGTGAAGTTTTCTTTTTTTTCATTGTAATTTATTTCGGGTTTTCGCTCGGTAGCTAACTGCTCGATTGAAACGATTCCATTATGGTGCATTTTTTGGATTGTGGCGTGCGCCATGCGCGTTTGCTTCTGGAAATCGCTGAGCAAAATGGAGGTGCCGGAATTCTCAGAAATTAGTTTGTCAACCTCCGGGCGTTTTTCAAGATACTTGCAAAATTTTTCGTTTGTCAGTTTTATTTCGTCATAGTTCTGCGGGATAACAACATAATGGCGCATCAACACCCCAACACGAGCTTTTTGTTTTTCGGTCTCAAAAAAGATCAGCCCTTTTTCATGCAGGGAATTTACAATTGTATAAAAGGAACCTGTCCCAAATTTCTTTCTGTAAAAAGTTTTGGATTTTCCGGGATTATCGGCAATCAGGTAGTACAATCGCTGCTGTTGTTCGCTTAAATCGATATCTGCATTTTCTTCCACCAGGAAAATATTTTCCTTTTCAAACTCGTCCAGCCCTTTTGGCAAGGCGAGCTGAATGGCCTGCCCCCAGCTTGACATGTAGTATGAGGAAATCCATTTTGTCAATTGCAGGATATCCGGTTTTAAAAGCGGTTTTTCATCCAGCACATCGATAATATCCTTTACACTTTTAAAGCTGCTTTTATCTTTCAAATCCACCACAACGCCGGTCATTACCCGTTTACCAAATGGCACATAAACACGGCAGCCTGCAACAACTCCGATAAATTGAGGTGGTATTTTATAAGTAAAAGAATGATTTAAAGGAAGGTTGAAAACAACTTCGGCAAAGGTCATAAAGGTGGTTTATCTGTTTTAGGGTGAAATTAAAACAAGTGGCTGTTTCCTGCAAGCATGTCAAAAAATAAAAAATCTTAAAACGGCTGATGAAAAATTTGTAAGAATGGTTCTGCTGCAAACATGGAATAGTTTTGTATTTCTTCCTGGCCTTTATCTGGTAGGATATTTTGCTGTTTTACCCGGTGATTGTCTTTTGCTTGTACTGTATCCTATTGAGAAACTAGGAATCTGTTTTTTAGTGGATTTTGTTAATAAAAAAAAGGGACCGGAATAGGCCCCTGAGTGTAATTTAATCACACTGTATAAAAGTCTTAAGATAGATTTTTACCCGCCGACTTATCTAAATATGTTATGTAGTAGTTCTTTAAGAACTATTATGATCAGGAGTCGCTCCATTGCGCGGAGCGACTTCTTTTTTTTCTTGGATTTTCTCATCCTTGAGAGCCTTCCATGATAAGTTAACTTCCCTATTAATTAAAAATACTTCGTTCATTACATATCATCCTCCATGATGGTTAAACAATGAATATCTTTTAGTCAAATATGACCAGATTAGGAAACGTATTCTAGGAAAAAATCCAGTAACTTTTTATTCACTTATCATATTTTCATCGTCCGGTTTTCTCAATCGGTGTTTAAATTCATATACTAAACGAAGAAGCATTTCTGTGAAAGATATTAAATCATCAGCTTCATCAATATCCATGATTGTAATCTCATGATTCGCTTCATTTGATTTTTCTCGAATATGATCTACCCATTCCTTTCCATCAGGTGGAATGTAATTATTATCAGACAGGTAGTTAACATAAAATAAGAAATTATTTCCTTCATCAGCTCCTTTTTCTACAGCCACATGCATTAATATTTTTCTACAAGTTAAAACAGCAGCGGTGTATGAACCTATTGAGGTACATTGACGAGCTTCATTATACAGAGCTTCTATATCTTCAGGAAGCCCGTTGACCTCATTTCCCATAACTGATGCCGGAGTTGTTTCCGTTATTTTATGCTCATGCATTTCGATAAATGATGGCCTATTACAACTCGTGCATATTAACACATGTCCTTTAAAAGAATGTACGTCATCAGTATTCCATCCATATGATGGAGATGTGTCAGTTCCACAATAGCCACATTTAAATCTCACGTTTGATTGCTGTGTTGTGCCTTGCCAAGCTCTCGGATATCTATTCATTTCATCACTTTCCTGATTAATTCTTTATCTGAGTTAAAATATGCCACTTTGAGAAACAGAATTCAAGGAAAAACGACTCAAAAATTAGACTAATATTCCCAAGAAATATACAGCTGATCAGAACATCAAAACCAAATACTTAAATTCAAATAAATAATAAAGCTGGTTTAAAACGCAACCATATAAATAAAAAAAGCGGCGATCCTAATTAAAGAATCGCCGCTTAATAATTGTAATGCTTTGTTAAAATCTACTCTTTAACAACCCAAACCTTTACAGTTGCTTCAACATCTGTGTGGAGCTTGATGTTTACAGAATAAATACCTAAAGATTTGATTGGTTCTTCAAGAAGAATTTTTCTTTTGTCGATCTCATGCCCCTGCTCTTTTAAAACATCAGCAATATTCTGGGATGTAACCGATCCAAAAAGTTTGTCTTCTTCACCAACCTGAACAGAAATTGTGCAGGAGATATTTTCAAGCACTTTAGAAAGTTCTTCAGCCTTAGCCTTGTCTCTTTCTTTTCTCCAGCCCTTTTGTTTCTGATCGTTTTCGTAACGTTTTTTATTGTTTTCGGTTGCCATAAAGGCAATGCCTTGAGGAATCAGGAAATTACGAGCAAAACCGTCTTTAACTTTTACAACACTTCCGGCTTCGCCTACTCCTTTATAATCCTCGCGTAATAAAATTTCCATTTTATTTTCCTTATAAATTTAGATTAACGGCTAAAGTCTGATACATATGGCAATAGTGCCAGATGACGTGCGCGCTTAACTGCCCTTGCTAATTGCCTTTGCATTTTTGCGCTTGCACCGGATGTGTGCCTGGGAATAATTTTACCCTGTTCAGTTAAATATTTTCTTAAAACCTTTTCATCTTTAAAGTCGATGTAAACGATGCCTGCTTCAACGAAGGGGCAATTACGGCTTCTCTTATTTTTATACATTATGCCTCCTCATTTTCTTTTGGTTCGTCTGTTTTTGCCAGTGCTTCAGCTACAGTTTCCTCAACAACTTCTGTAGGCTCAGCTACTGGTGCCGGCGCTGGTGCAGGAGTGTCCACTGTTTCCATAGTTTTCTTTTTCTGAGACATTGCCTGAAGCTTGTGCTTATCATATGCATAAGTCAGATAACGAAGTACATTATCGTTAAAGTTATATTCACTTTGCAACGCTAAAGGAATATTCTCAACACCTTCAAATTCAACGGCAAAATAAAAACCATATTGTTTCTTTTGGATCTCATATGCTAAACGGCGTTTCCCCCATTTATCAACTGTGCGGACCTTACCGCCACTTTCAGTTATTACCTGCTGTGTACGCTCGATAATATCATCAAGCTCCTTTGGCGGTAATAAACTGTTCAGTATTACTACTGTTTCGTAAATAGCCATGTTTCCTCCCTTTGGTCAATTAGATTCTGCCATTGGCTAAAAAGACAGAATAGGATTATTAATTACTTATTTACCATGATTTGGCAGAGATTTACGATAGCGGTCTCTGCCATCAATTGTCTTGTGGAGACCATTTCTTTTATCTCAACAAGATTTGATATTTTTTTTATAATTTGTCCAGCATTGGCGCTATTACAAGGGCAACCACCGCCATCAATTTTACAAGAATATTTAATGATGGACCTGCTGTGTCTTTAAAAGGATCGCCGACTGTATCGCCAACAACCGCTGCTTTATGTGGCTCAGATCCTTTACCAAAATCTTCGCCTTTTATTTTAATTCCTTCTTCGATCATTTTTTTAGCGTTGTCCCAGGCACCACCGGCATTAGACATAAATAAAGCCATCAAAACACCCGATGCTGTAACCCCGGCCAATAAACCGCCCAACATGGTAGCACCACCAAATACACCAAATAAAACAGGAACTATAACGGCCAGTAAGCCCGGTACAACCATTTCTTTAATCGAGGCTTGTGTTGAGATTTCCACACATTTGCCATATTCAGCTTTTCCATTTGCAGCTTCAAATGTGGCCTGATCTTCTTTTGACCACTCACTAAAATCAGAGTCATTATTTTTTTGCATTACTGCCAGGGCAGAACTTAATTCAGGAATGGTTTTAAACTGTCTGCGCACTTCTTCAATCATCGACATTGCAGCACGTCCAACGGCTTTCATTGCCAGTGAAGAAAATAAGAACGGCATCATAGCGCCAACAAATAATGCAGCCATAACTTTTGGATCAGTAATATTTATTGATGTTAGTTGAACCTCGTGCGTTGCATTAAAAGCTGTTATAAAAGCTGCAAATAATGCAAGAGCTGTTAAGGCTGCAGAACCAATTGCAAAACCTTTCCCGATGGCAGCCGTTGTGTTACCAACCGCATCCAGTTTATCAGTTCTCTGACGAACTTCTGCTGGAAGCTCAGACATTTCTGCAATACCACCTGCATTATCAGAAATTGGACCGTAAGCATCAACTGCCAACTGAATACCTGTATTTGATAGCATTCCAACCGCGGCAATTGCAATCCCGTAAAGTCCTGCAAATTCATACGCCCCTATAATTGAAGCTGCTATTATTATTATAGGAATCGCTGTTGATTGCATACCAACACCTAATCCGGCAATAATATTTGTAGCAGAACCGGTGATAGATTGTTCTGCAATCAATACAACCGGTTTTTTATTTGTCCCTGTATAATGCTCTGTGATCAGGCCGATTATCAGGCCGGCAGCCAATCCAAACAATGTGGCATAAAATACTCCGGCAGAGGTGTATACTATACCGCCGGCATCTGTCCACTCTCCAGGCAACATTTGATTAATAATAAAATATGAAGCGATCACCATAATTATAGATGAACCAAATTCACCAATATTTAAGGCTGTCTGTGGATTACCACCTTCTTTAACACGAACAAAAAATGTCCCGACAATGGAAGTAATAATTCCGGTTCCGGCTAAAACAAGCGGAAGAAGAATTGCATTTAGTGAGCCAAGTGCAGTAAACGGCTCAAGAGTCATAAATGCTGCGCCAAGAACCATTGTACCAATAATTGAGCCTACATAAGATTCGAATAAATCTGCGCCCATACCGGCAACATCACCAACATTATCACCAACGTTATCAGCGATAGTTGCAGGGTTTAACGGATGATCTTCAGGAATACCGGCTTCAACCTTTCCAACAAGGTCAGCGCCCACATCGGCAGCCTTTGTATAAATCCCGCCGCCAACACGTGCAAACAAAGCAATAGAGGAAGCACCAAAAGAGAAACCTGTAATTACAGTCAATACCCGTGCCATACTATCAATATCTTGTCCAAATATATTTTGGTATAGTAGAAACAAACTTCCTAAACCAAGAACACCAAGTCCAACCACAACTAAGCCCATTACTGAGCCTCCGGCAAACGCAACCTCAAGTGCTTTTCCTAAACTTGTCCTTGCAGCATTTGTAGTGCGCACATTAGCATTGGTTGCTACGCGCATTCCAAAAAAACCGGCTAAACCGGAACACAAGGCTCCAACAATAAAAGATAAAGCAACAAGTGGTGAAGAGTTGTCCTGATTGGAAGTAACCCCAAGTAATACAGCTACAACAATTACAAAAATCGATAAAACTTTATATTCGGCCTTCAAAAAAGCCATCGCACCTTCACGTATATGTGCGGAAATATGTTTCATTTGCTCTGTGCCAATTTCCTTTTTCTCAATTTGAACGGATCTGATAAAAGCAAATATAAGAGCAACAACTGCAGCAATTACAGCGAAAAGAACATTCATGTCCATAAATTTACCTCGTCGAGTTTAATATATTACGATTATGATTATTCATTGCTAAATCAATTCCTGAAGAAATCCAGGTTTCAATACCATTGTATGCGGAATTTAAAATTTTCGGTAAATCTGTTAATTCTTTTTTATTAAAACTACCAAGTACATGGTCAATCGGTGTTTCAAAATTATTATCAATGCCAATCTTTAATCGATCAAATTCATCCGTAGCTAAATAATAAATCATAGATTTAATACCATTGTGACCTGCATCTGAGCCTTTTTTTCTAAAGCGAATCGTTCCGAATGGCAAATGAAAATCATCATAAACAATAAGCATTTTCTGCAGATCAATTGAGAAATCTTCTTCTATTTGATCAAACACCAACCCGCTAAGGTTCATGTATGTTGTGGGCTTAATAAGCAGGCATTTCCTACCACTTATTTCATATTCCCCAAAATAATAATCCCCTTTGCCTTCGCATAAGGGGATATTAAACTTTTCTGCAATAAAATCTATTAATAAGAATCCTGCATTGTGCCTGGTGTCAGAATATTTTTTACCTGGATTTCCAAGACCAATTATAACACACACTATAACTTAATCTTATTCAGATTCCTTTTCATCATCATCACCACGAGCCGTAATAACCTCAGGTTCCATACTTTCTTCTTCTTCACCAAGCTCATCAGTTTCTTCAGGCTCTTCTTCTTTACGTGGCATCGTTACTTGTACGATCAATTCGTCTTCATCGTTCTGAATTGTCATATTTTCAAGATTGAGATCTTTTACGCGAATTGCATCCCCAATTTCAAGATCGGTGATATCTATTTCAATATTTTCGGGCATGTAGCGCGGTAATACAGATATCTCTAGTTCATGCAACAGTGTGGCAATCTGGCCACCTGTTTTTGTACCGACTGCAGTACCTACCTGGTGTAATGGAACAGAAATTGTAATTTCCTGCCCTGCTACAACGCGCATAAAATCGATATGGGCGACATCACCATAAACCGGGTGGTTTTGCACATCTCTAATAACTGCCCGTTGATCTGCACCATCAACTTTTACATTAATAATAGAATGATCTTTTCGTAACAACCGTCCTAATTCAATTTTGTCCATAGAAATTGACGATGGCTCTTCTTCCCCACCATATAAAACGCCTGGTACTTTTCCTTCGCGTCTTAGTTTTCGGGCGACAGATTTACCTGTGTCAACTCTTTTCTCTGCGGATAATACAACTTCCGACATTTTAACTCCTTATGTATCGGTCTAAAATAAAAACATGGGTGTCTATATAAAGAAAGCAGGGGCACTAGGATTCGAACCTAGGATGCCGAGACCAAAACCCGGTGCCTTAACCGCTTGGCCATGCCCCTTTGAAAAATTCAAATAGAGTTTGGGAATATACGGAGGGTTACAAAATATGTCAAATAGAAATAGGAACCTTTTTAAGATTTTTTAAACTAAGTGTTTTATATAGAACAACTTCATTTCCAACAAGTCTTTTTATTCGGAACCCATTTTTACGAAGCATTTTAATACTGGCAATATTATATCTGTTAACATTGCAATAAACAGCATCGTACATACCTTTTATTGAATCCAACAGAAGCTCCAGCGCTTTTGTCCCAACACCTTTCCCACGTGATTCGCCCAAGACCATTAAAACCTGTGCAATATGTTTTTTAATATCTTTGTTATTACCAAAAACCTTGATGTCACCAATAAGTTTTTTGTCCAGATAAATTTCAAAATTTTGAACAAAGGCTGGTTTTTCAAAAAGAGGGCTTGAAGAAAAGCTTGATCCAAATGATAAAAACTTCTTTACCAACGGATCATTTAACCATTTCTCACGGGTTTGATTTTTCACAAACTCCTGTATTTGTTTTATATAGACTTCCATGTTAACTCTACATTTTTTCTTTGAAAATGTATATCGGATATATTCTTATAGATCTTTATATTTTGTTTGTTCCGGATAGTTAAATTTAAGGAGAAAATTGGAGAAAGTAAAACTTCAAAACGTAATTACCGAAAGCGCCTGTTTTACAATTTAAAACAGCATGCTTTTAATAACTAATTCCAACAGAAAACATGTTAGCCGGATTTCCGAAATCAAATTCTAATGGAGAATAAGCATAATCAAAATGAAAAGAATTGTAGTTTATCCCGGCACCAAAATTCCAGACAACATCATCTACCCCATTTTTAACTCCAGCCCTTAAAGTAAGATACTCCATAAGCTGATATTCAGAACCGATACCAAAATAAACCTGTTCTTTTGAAACCCATTGAATACCTGGAGTAAATAATAATTTGTCACTTAAAAATTCTGGACCTTTAAATGCCAAAGCTGTTTGTATAATCACAGGCAATGGGCTGGCTTCATTTTTTAAAACTGACATTTTCCCAAGATTTTGAATCACAAAACCAAAATCAACACCTGTAAAAAGCGCCTCTTTGCGAATCCCTAAATCAACTGCCCAGCCTGGTGCTGAAGATAAATAGTATTTTTCAAAAAGATATTTCAGTGAACCACCAAATTGCCAATCATCAAAAGTTGTGGCATAACTAAGACCTGCTACAAGGTTAAAAGCTTCAGTCGTTCCGGAAGGATCTTCCGATGGCACATTTCCGCGAATGGCAATACCGGGTATTTGAAGATAATTAAATGAAAGTGAAAAATTATGATCCCCCTGATAAAACTGCATGGCAGCAAAACTATGTGAAATATCCCATATCCAATCGTTATGCATTGCAACTATGGTTGGGCCTTCTGAACTGTTTAAACCAGCCGGATTGTAATAGCTGGCCGAGGCGTCTGTTGCCAATGCTGTGTAAGTACCGGCCATTGCAGCTGCCCTGGCATCCACATCCATTTTTAACAGAACAAACCCATTATTATTTTGAGCAAAAAGAATGCTGGATAGAATTAAATTGATTACTAAAAGTTTTAAATAAAATTTCACAATAATTCCTGTATAAAAAAACTTCTGCGAATATAAAAAAGATTCCTAAGGAATGACAACCGCGACTAAAAATAAATTTCCCAGGAGAATAAATGGCTCGACCCTTCATCAAACTTTGGGCCGATAAATGCATAATCCAGGTTTGAATGAAAAGTATAAAGTTTAAAATCAAATCCTGCACCGGCAACGAACTGAATATCACGTTTCGTATCTTCTCCCAAAAACTCAATTAATCCAAGTCGCAAAGCCAGGTTACGCCCATGAATTGTTTCAAAACCAATGTGGTTGGAATATTCTTCCGTACTGCTTATTTCAAAATCATACGCAAAATTAATGCCTTCAAACGGCGTTTTATAAAAAACTCCCGCTCTAATCAGTTTCGGAAAATCATCTATTGTAGTGCCGCCTAGTTCAAAAAGTTTTTCTGTATTGGCTTTTAACTTTGAACCAATATCCTTGTACACCAAGCCTACTGAGATATCTTCACTTGCCTTATAAAAAACACCGATATCTCCACCAACGCCTTTTGATTCATAATCAAAATCTTTTGTGCCGTCATTGATAAATTCAAAAAGGGCTTTTATTGTTAAACCGACGGAAAACCTTTCGGAAAACTGCCTTGAGAAACTGGCATAAACACCATGTGCATGATGATTAACTTCTCCAGTGTTATTTCCAATGGAGTTGTGTGACGGGATGTCGGAAGTTCCACTTTTTAGCCAGCCAACAGAGAGCCCCGCACCTGGCGGAACCTTCATTGAAAAGCCCAAAAAATAAATATGGCGGTCTTGAGAAAGAAAGTTGTAAGAATTTGTAAATACTTTCTGTTCCTGCATGCCAGACAAAGCCGGATTATAATAAAATGAATATCCACGTGCGGGTGCCGCTACGCCCGTGTTTCCCATAGCAATGGCCCGCGCGCCCAAACCTAGCCGTGTAAATGATCCGGCCAAACCGGCATTTTCTCCGGCAAAAGTAAAGCTGATTGATAAAAATAAAAATAAAATGACTTTTTTCATTTATGCTCCAAATTTCAATCACCTGGAAGAACGATTGCTTCTCAGTTAATTACTACAACTTTGCCCCAGCTGGATTCTTTGCCAACTTTAGCTTTAAAAAAGTAAACACCTGTAGCAACAGTTTTTCCGTTGCTATCTTTGCCATCCCATTTTGTGCTGCGGTCAGCATTCGATATCGCTGTTTCAGTTTCTTTGATTGTAACTACATGCTCCATGGCAAAATTGTAAATCTTTATTACTACATTAGTATTTCCATTTACATCATATTGAAACCGGGTATAGCCGCTCCGGCTTGGTGAAAATGGCGATGGATAGGCATAAACTTTTGGCTTGCTGCGTTCCCGTGTAGAAACAAATGAGCGAATTACTTTCCAGTTGTTGCCACGATCTGTTGTTGTTGCCAGCCCGCCTGCGCTCCCCAGCCACCAGCGTAAATCATCACCACTTTTTTGAGTGGCAGCCGAAAAATATTTTTCTGTTAAAATTTCTTCGCCCGTTTCAAAATCTGTTATAGAGGGCGTTTCGTACCAATTCTCACCGCCATCATCAGAAATAAACAGTCCTTCATCGGCTGCTACAAAAACTGTTTCCCCGTCAAAACCAAAATTGTGGGCAAATATCCCTTCAAGCATTACATCCCAGGTAAGACCGCCATTTGATGATTTACTAATTGCGCGTGTCTCATTTAAATCCGTAGCTTCAATTGTTGCGGCCCAGATTGTATTTGTGGACGGTTGATGTGCAAGCGCCACTACAAAATTTCCAGAGATCGGATATTCCTGGTTTTGATGTGTAAATCTTTGCCAGGTTTGGCCATTATCTTTTGATTTGCTAATTCCTTCCGCAGAACCATACCATAGATTACCATTTTCTGAAAGCAGAGAAAATGCACGGTGATTCAAATTATCTAAACTGGAAAAGGGTTTATCGTCGCTTGTAACAACCTGCCAATTTTTGCCCATATCATCACTGCGGCGTAAACCTCCACCAAAACTGGCTATCCAGATTGTGCTGTCCATAAAGGCAATATCAAATGTGAGATTTTGTACAACAGTTGTTGTCGGAGAGTATTCTTCTTCATCACGGGAATCAACAGGTTGCGGAACATGTGTCCAGCTTTGGCCGCCGTCACGCGTAAAACTGAAACCTCCTCCTGCAGCAAGATCCTCATCCTGTGCGGATGTATCAAAAGCTGTGGCTACCCATAAAGTGGAATCATCCATATAACCCATTGCTGAAATCCCGCCTTTGGATTTATAATCGGCCGATTCAAAAACTTGCCATGTCCTGCCCTCATCGATGGATTTGTTTAGACCAAACCCGGTAGCTGCCCAAATAATGCTGTCATTAACTGCCAAATCGATAATGCCGTTTCCAAGAAATGCATTGCTAACAGTTTGTGTTTCGTGTGCCAAATTATAACTTTGCCTAACACCAATCTGCGCAAAGCTTTGGCTAATTATCAGGGTCAGGATTAAACTAATTTTTAGAATAAATTTCATTATTGCACCTCAATCGAATCTGTAAGAGCGGTTGTAAGGTTGCCAACTTTATCGCGCATATAAAAACTAAAGTGATATGTCCCCGTCTGGTTTGCGTCATTCACCAGAAAGGTTAAAGAGAAAATACCATCGTTTGCGGTTTTGTCACCAGCTTCAACAAACAGGTTGCCAATGTTAAATGGGAGGCCATTATCGACCATTAGAAAAGGGTTATTATTTGCAGGTTGCCCATCCGGAAAAATAAATTCAAAATATACCGAATCGATATCCGTCAATCCCTGGGGCTCATAAACTTTTATTGAAAGCAGTGTTTCTGTAAATGCATTTACCTGGCCAGGGCGGTTAATTGTATCCGGGAGTGTTGCGCTTAAAATGACTCCGGCCTTGTTCTCAATAAAAATATCCCTGGTTACTGCCTCGCTTTTATCTGAAAACTCATCTTCAGCCAAAAACTCCATTTTATAGTCACCACTTTTTCCCGCAGCAAAACTTGAATCCATTTTAAACGAAAAGATTGAATCGCCGGCAAAGGCATCGCCACTAATACCAAAATCGCCATTATTAGAAAGTTGGATTGGTTGGGATAAAACCGACTGGCTACTTCGCAACAAATCTAAAAATACTTTTGTTTGCAGATTATCGCCGTCATTGTCCGGAGCAACTACAGATATTATTTCTGGATTGGCACCACTAAGAAATTGGAGTGGGACTGTGATACTTTCAATCAAAGGCGCTTCATTAAATCCAAATGAGACTTCCTTTTTCAATTCACCCGCATCATTTTCTGACATATCCACTATTTCAAATTCAAACGAAAAAGTGCCGGCGCTACTCGTTATTGCGGATGGCAGAAAAACATTTCTAAAGACACCATCTCCGGCAATCAAATCGGTTGAGCCACTTAAATTGCCGTCATCGTAAAGGGAATCTTCAAAAACCATTTGGCTGGTATTATCAAAAACCTTTACTGCAATATTTTTTAAATCAGAAAAACCCTGTGGATCTGAAACTTTTATTTCCACCAGACTTGAGTTTACCGCGTTCAGGTTCCAACGGTCATCTATCCGAATTGAAATGAATTCAGGATTTTGAGCATCATCAGGCTTTGTAGATTTTTCGCTGCAACTTATTATTACCTGGATCCCAATTAATAAAACAATGACTAATTTGTTTACATTTTTCATTTTCATTTTCCATTATTCATTATTCATTTTCATTAATAAAGACATCCATTCACCTTGTTGCCGGCTTTTTATCAAATGCCATCCTGCTGCTTTGTATGCCTCAAGAATATCATTGTAATCCGAGTTGAGCAGACCTGACAAAATTAGGTGATTTCCCGGAGCACTATAACTCAAAAATTGAGTAGCAAGCTGCAATAAAACATTGCGATTTATATTGGCCACAATCAAATCATATTGTTTTGTTTCGATACCCGCTAAATCGGAACATAAAAGTTTAACATTGGCTGAGACACCGTTCAACGAACAATTTTCTTCTGCGTTTTCCATTGCTTCAGGATCGTTATCAAAGGCCACAACAGGAGCCGCGTTCTTCATCGCTGCATAAATCGCCAAAATAGCACTGCCCGTTCCTGCATCCAGAACTGACATTCCAGGTTCTATTATATCTTCCATCAATTCTAAAATTAAACGTGTCGTTTCATGGTGCCCTGTGCCAAAAGCCATTTTAGGGGCAATGGTAATAACAGTTCCTTTAGCCTTTGCCTGGTAGTTTTCCCAGTCCGGTTGAATAATAATATTTTGCCCGATTCGGAATGTTTGAAAATTTACTTTCCAATTTTCATTCCAGTTTTCAGGTTCAATTGTGGAAAGCTGTAAATTTTCTTTTTCAACATTTTTAGATTTTAATAAATCCAAAACCTTTGATTTTGTTTTCTCATTAAAATCGTTGGTAGAAAATACAAGCTCAAAGCAATCAGCCTGTTCGTTAATCCCCTGGCAACCCAGCAAAAAAAACTGCGCCGAAAGTTCTTCCAGTATTTCAGGTGAATGGTTAACTGTAATACCAATCCAGTTGTTTTGATTGATCATAGTTCTTTTTCGTTTGCTAAACTTATCCAGCCTCGTTATAAATAACCTGTAAAACAGTTTGTCCAACCACTTTTAAACTTTGAGGACTACATTTATCGGGCGTATCTTCCATGGTGTGCCAATATTTATGTGTGTTATCCGGATACTCAAAATCAATAATATCAATCGTGGGGATACCGGCGTCTATCAATGCCAAGTGATCATCATTTACTGCTGAACCAACTCGATTTTTAAACTGAGTATATCCCAGCTCCTTTGCCGCTGCCCATACTTTATCAACAATGTTGCGCGCATAATATTGCGATTGATACTCAATTGGTAAATTTAGCTGTGCATCACCGACCATATCCAGCAAAATCCCAAATACCGGTTTGTAATCATTCAAGTTTTTTGCAAAATATTTTGAGCCAAGAAAATATTCATCCAATTTGCCTTCAGGGCCATAATCTTCACCATCAAATAAAACAATATCAACACCCACATCTGTAGGTTGTGATTTCATAACCCGGGCAATTTCCAGCAAAACAGCAACACCGCTTGCACCATCATTGGCCCCTAAAATTGGTTTATCACTATTCTCAGGTACATCCATATCAGCTACGGGACGCGTATCCCAATGTGCACATAAAACTATGCGTCGTTCAGCTTTAAGGTTAAAAGAAGCCACAATATTTGTCATTTTAAAATTTTTATTTATGCGCGGGTCATAATGCATAAATGGTTGCTCTACAACTCTCCCGGCAAATTTCTTTAATTCCGATACAAGCCAGTTTTTACATTCTTCGTGGCCTGTACTCATAGGGTTTCTTGGCCCAAATGAAACTTGCTTTTCAAGGTAAGCAAAACTGTTTTCACCGCTAAACTCAGGAACAGTTTGTCCGCAATAAAAAAGTAACGCAACGGGTAATATTAAAATTGTTTTAGTAAGTTTTTTTTTCATTATTTTTCTCAGCCCTGGATTATAGAATCTGAATTATTATTTTTTTCTTATCAAGATTGATTAATCACGAATGGCAATGTTTACATTAATACCAAATTCACTGTAACTGTATTCACCGGATATTTTATTTTCCGTAGCTCCTGTTTCAAAAAACATACTGCCCTGAACACGGCTGTTAAATTTATATGTCGCGGATGGTCTGAGTTTCCATGAGCTGTTTTTTGATTGCTCTTCAAACTTAGTACTTCCTGTTTTACGGTTATGTGCTTTATTTTCCGATGAATCAAAAGTAAGGCTGAAATTAATTTCATTCTTAAAAGTACGCCCTTTAAATGGCCATACAGGAATCGGAATTTTAAAACCTGCTTTGGTTGCATAGTTCATTGAAATTGTAAAAGAGCTATTTGTTGTTCGCGTTGCCTGGCTGGTTTGTTTTTCTCCGGCGCTTGGTCTGTAAGAATAGTTGGTGCTATTATTCATACGCATTGTTGCAGAAACACCCCAGATTGTGCGAACATTAAGACCAACTAATGGCTGCCACGAGTTAGAGAATGTTTGAGTGTTAATTGTGCCCTGAGAACGTTTTTCATCATATTTCCCTGTGTGGCCGTGGTCAACAGAAATTGATTTTGCAAATGATTTAAAAAACAGAAAATCTTCAACACCGCTAATATTAACAGACCACTCTGGAACAAACCGAAGCAAATCTTTTGATACACCACCAAAATCCTTTAGTGGATCGTCACCCAATGCCAGATATGATACACTTGTACCGCCCGTTTTTGTACTCCCATTATTTGTTGTTGATTCGCTTTCTTTATAATTATGGGTCAGGCTTACTTTTACTTTTTTTGCAAAGTTTACATTTGTTGATGTTTTTAAAGCGTTTTCTTCCTGAAAAGTTGGTTTGGGTAATACTGTAACGCCTTCACCTAATGCAGAATTATCCTGCGGAACACCCGGATCCTGGGTAAAACCAAGCTGATAGTCCCATTTAGGAATATCGGATAAATACTGATTTGTAACATTTTCATTTATAGTATAATTAAAATTCACCTTTTCCCATGAGTCAAAAAAGTTGTAAACCAAAATCAATGGATTTGGAAAGGACGATTCTTTTGCTTCTTCTTTTTCCGGCTCTTTCGTCTCTCCTTCTTTGGGTACTGTTTTCTTTTTTGGCCTTCTACGGCGGGCTTTGGGCGTATTCTTTTTACCTTTTGGAGAATAGATTAGGTTTACAAGTTTTGTCGGGCTGACATTTGCTCCAAATTTAATGGAATTTCTGCTCACCGCCTGCCGGTATTTGTAACCGCTAGTTAAATTATAACGGAAGGTTGAACTATAATTAAAAGAAGGTTTTAACCAGCTAAAAAGAGTTGGCTTATAATCCGTTGTAAACTTTTGGTTAACATCGGTTTCCTTTCCAAAATCGAGCTTTGTAAAAATCCCTTTATATAAATCGAGGCGCGAAACTGAATCAAAATCTGCATCCGTTACATGAGTCCGGGAATATGTAATATTCATTTTTGGTAAAAAACGATAAGATGTACTTAGTGACCGGGTAGTCCCTGTATTTTGTGTACGCTTAACGGTTGCTGTAGAATCTCTTCTAAGATTAGATGTCTTTGTATCATTTACATTCAAGTTTAAATTAATACTATTTGGCGAGTAATATATTTTGGTATCCCAAATACTTTTTAACACCGGAATTGTCCGAGCAAATTTGAACGGTTCGAAATAGTTTTTATTACTAAAAGGAATTTTAAATGTATAGCGCTCTTTATATGAGCGCGACCGGTTGTATTCCAGCTCCCAACTGGACCGTTCTTGTTGTGCATAATCAAAATCGAGCGTAAGTTGATCAATTGTATATTTGGGTAACCAGTGTTTGGATTTCCCCCTTTTTTTAATTGTGGTACCTGCCCCAATATTTTCACTTTGCGAAACAACATCTTTCAATTCATCTGGCAGTTTACGAAGACCAAATAACGATTCCACTTTTTTTGAAAAGGTATTGTTCTGATATCCTGACAAATCATCACTTCGCGGAAGGTATTTTGGAATATTCCTGGTAAATGATGCACGCGCATCAATGGGTATGGAAAGATCCCAGGAGGTAGGTAAAAACTTATCAAACTCCAGATTGGCTGTATAACTTTGTCTTTCTAAAGTATTTCCGGATCCAAACTGTGTGCTTATATTGTGGAAATCCGCATCTTTACTTTCCCATTCCCCACTAAAACGTAAAACATCGGCCAGTTTTATATTAGTTTTCAAACGCAGTGCTGTCGCTTTTTGTTTTCGCACATCAGACAGGCGTAATTCATCAAGCCATATTTCCCCGGTAAATTCATGTCCGGATTTATTTCGTGCCCCAATAACAAAATAGCGGATAATTTTCAAACTTACTGCATTTCCAAAAGCTTTATAATATCCTCCGGGAACGTTATCTAAATATCGTATTTCGCCTCCATCAAATCCATCAAGAGAGGCAAGCTCATCCAAATCAATATCTATTTTATTTAACTTATTCCACCCCATGTATACGTCTTGGCCGTATTCATAAAAGTTTTTATCATCCGATCCAAAGCGCAGGTAAAAAGTCACTTCAGAGCTGTCCACATCAGGGTTTTCGGGAATTTTAACCCTGCCATCTGTAGATGCCCCATACATGAACATTTTCAGGCGTTTATAATTAACAAGCTCAAGTTTACTGAAAAGTGTTTTACGTGCTTCTGCTATTGCTCCTGAAGGAAATTCATTAAAAACCATGGCAAGCGATTGTTCTTTTGAACGGGCCTTTGTAATTCTGTCCCGAATGCCACTTACGCCGGGAGGGCTACTGTATTTTTTCGGATTTTCTTCAGTATTATAAGTGGTTAATACAAAAATAGAATCTGCTTTTTCCCAGTCAAAAAAAGTTGTATCGGCCTTAGAGCCTTTTATGTCAACTTCAGGACCTCCTTTAACAAAAGGTTGTTTGAGAATTCCGGTTTCTTCCCATTCATTACCGACAAAATCAAATGCTGCAATATAAGTACGGTGGGCTGAATCTTCTGGTGTATGTGTAAAATCTGTGATTCTTAACCGGGTATTTAAAACTTGTTGAAGCGTGGTTTCATCTGCACCACCCACAACATCAGTCGGTTCACTAATTGGTATTCGAAATAATCGCCATCCGGTTCCCTGCCCGGCAAAAGGTCCTTCTTCATGTACCGTTTCTCCTTCATCCCATTCATGATTTACATCAGGATCAAGTGGAAAGGAATATGTGAAATATTTGTTCACCACGTTTAATTGGCCATCAGCATCCAAATCTTCAGAATCTGGATAACGTGCGCCAGCGGCATCACTATTGCCTTCAGTTCCATTTATCCCACGGTAATCCCTGGGAAATTTCCAATCTTTAGGGGATTGGTTAACATTAGACCAGTTATCTTCATCTGTATCACCGGGTTCACCCTTTGCATAACCATCAATACCGGTGTCTTCACCATCTTCAAGAAATCCATTTATATTTTTATCTTCCGTGTTCAAAAAATTTAAATTCGGAACACCTTCCTTGTTAGTTCCCCTAACCCACCAATCCTCAGAGATTTTACCAATATCCACATGAACAGTACCTTCAGTACCATTGACCCATAATTCGATATATTTGGTTTTTTGCTGATTGGCAAAACTGGCGGTTGAACGCATTATTCCAACCCATGCAGAATCCTGTTTTGCATTTTGATCGAGATAATATTCAAGCCCAAGAACATCTGTTGTTTGCCCGGTTTGTGAGTTAACATCCCTCTTTGGCCAGATACTCTTTATTGCCACCTGGTTATAAGGGTTAAACCAAGTCAGGTTTGCCCGGGTACTATCAAATGCAATAGCAAAATTATCACCTGGATCAAAATTCTGTATTCTCTCTGGAGCGCTGGCCATTGTCCATGTTCGGTAGCGTATCCCCAAAGTTGTTGACCGTTTACTGGCTTCAAAATCATCTATGTAAGCAACGCCATTATTGTCACCTGTAGATGCATTGTTCAAAGTATTTGGCTCGGGAATTACCTGTGCAAATTCGCCTTCGATATTAAATTGAGACTCGGCGCTTGTTTCTATAAATGGTAAAGCATCCATAGCTTCTGTAAGGAAACGTGGTTTAAATTTAAAAGCCGCATTTAAATCCCAAACAAAGTTTTCAAATGGTTCCTGGCCAACACGGACCCGCCTGTCAACTGTAGATTTACTCATATACAATGCTGTGGCACCTATAAAAGAGTTATCTAAAAACTTATATTCCAGCCTGCCACCGAGGATAGTTTTTTTATCCAATTGAAAAAGATTTGCCCGTTCGTATTTAATATCAATTTCAGAGCTGCTTCTTTTTGCTTCATTAGATTCCAGGGTCAATTGGCCGCTAAAATAATCAATAGAATAGTCTTTATCACGCTGGAGGGTTTTTCCATTTAAGGTTACAACTTCACTACCTTCCAAAACATAAAAGCCAAGATCGAATGTTGATTTTGTACTTTTTGAATTAACAATAATCTCAAATTTACTGGAGTCCTGTAACCTCTTAGTGTCCGAAGTCCGTACATCGTAAACAGGTACACGATAGTCTTTTGAGAGACCATTATATTTAGTGTTATCAGGTGGATCAAAAGGTGTTAAATTAGGAAAGATTAAAGTACCTTGATTTAAATCTACTAATAAACCATTGGCATCAATCTTGTTATCCGGATTTGTTTCCTGGCTTTCATCAAGAATATCCAGCCCAACCAATGTTAAAAATGTTGAATCTCCTTGGGTCTCTATTTCAAGGTTTCTATGCCGAATTGCAACTTCAAACCCATCCTGCTGGATTTTTGATCCACCCAAGCTATAAACATTGCGCATCATAAGGTTCCAGGTCGTATCAGTCGGGGCTTGGTTTTTGTTTTTTATAAGCTTTAACCTAACAACCCCTGTTGTATCTGTATTTAAAAGAGTACCAATCGAATCAGCTCCATCCGTTGCATACGATATAGCCAAGGCATCACTATCACCTATATTCTGGTTTACCCAAAAAAATCCACGTGCCCAATCCACCACATATTGATCAGGAGAAAGTTTACGAAATGTACCTTCAACTTTATCATCCTTATCTACAGTCTCCGGATTTAATGATGGATCTATCATTGCTATTCCCGTTCTAGTATCTGGATTAGTAGCATTTTCTGTTACCCACACATCTAATTCTGTAATCAGAAAACCCGGGACATATCCAAATTGTTGCAAATCATCTGAATAGCCGTTTTCCCAATAGTCACGGTAAATGTAATCAACAAAAAAGTAGCGGTCTTTTATAAAATCGATATCTTTAATAACACTTTTGGAAGCGCTGGAATTGCCGGATATTTTTAATTCTTGCTGTTCACCTTTTTCAATAGAAGCAATAGTGGTCAGGTGCATGTTGCCCATGCGCATTTGGGCTTTAAGTCCAAACAGGCCTTTGTTCTGCCCGCCAAAAATAACATACTTTGTAGATGGCAGCGAAAGCGAAATATTACCGGCCTCAATCTTTTCAACAATTTCATCCTCCTCGCCATCGTAGCGCAGCTTTAAGGTATTGTCGATGTCAGTGACGGCCTCGCTGTTTTGCTGAACAGAGACCGTTACTTTCTCACCGATTTTTCCTTCGACTGTAAATTGCTGAGTTTGGTTAAATTTTGGGCTAAAGCTATTTTGGTTTTGGCTTTCACGGGCAGACTGAATAGAGCCGGACCGCTCCTCGGTTCTCCCGGATAGATCGAAAGTAATATTACCGGTAACACGTAAGCTAATACGATCCGATCCAAAAATACGGGTAAATGTTTTACTTTTAATACGAAACGGGATATCCAGTTCGATAGCACCAAAATCAGCTTCTTTCTGGTTTTTTATCATATCGCTGAATTTCTTTTTAACCATTTGGCGCTCGTTAAACTTCAAACGTTGTTCAACATAGTGCTCCAAATCTATAACGGCAGGAAAGAAATACTCAACATCATCCATCGTTTCCTGAATGGTGATGTATTGGCCCGTAGAATCGAGCGAAACCGAGCGTTTATATTTACCTGGTTTCTTAGCAAAAAAGGTGGAGTCTACCGCATACGCTTCCAAACCAAAAAGTTCAACCTCAAAAAGGTTTACAGTACGGGGCGGTTGCGGCAGTTCTAGCGAAGACTGTGCAAAAATATAATTGGGTATTATAAAAAGAGACAAGCCAACCAAAAAGGCAAAATGACGAAGTCTCCGTCCCTGAAAATTAAATATCATAGAATTCTTTAAATCAGACAAACAATCGGTAGCAATGCTATATAGGGACGTCCTCCGGTTACACTTATTTTTGATTGGGGCAGAATTTAATTCGGATAGCTAACTTTATCAAGAGAATTCTACATCTCTATCAAATAATTAAAAATCAAATCGGCTACTGTTTCGGATTTCTTAAAATAAATTTAGTCACTTATGGAAAACATTTCATGCAACGTAATTAAATATATTTTGATCCCTGAAAATATAATGATTTTTTGCAGGACGTTTATTATAAGAGAAATGCTGTGGCAGCAAAAATAAATGATTAGGGCAAAAATCATTTTTTGTTTATATTTCGCGAATTGTTCAAACAAAAATCCAAAGCAAGAGTAAGACCAATCTGTAAATAAAAAAATATCGAATGAAAATATTAAACCGCTACATAATAAAAGAACATATTGGCCCCTTCTTTTTTGCCCTTTCTGTAATCATGTTTATTTTACTGATGCAGTTTATGGTAAAGCATATTGATAAAATTTTTGGCAAAGGGCTCTCTTTTTTAACCATCTTTGAATTAATTATCTACAACCTTGCCTGGATGATAGCACTTGCTGTTCCTATGGCTACACTTGTAGCAGTGTTAATGTCGTTTGGCCGGTTCTCGGCAGACAATGAAAT
This sequence comes from Calditrichota bacterium, assembly GCA_013112635.1. Taxonomy (NCBI): domain Bacteria; kingdom Pseudomonadati; phylum Calditrichota; species Calditrichota bacterium. The sequence continues at coordinate 67,019 of JABFGF010000009.1, forward strand.
CACAATTTTAAAATCGAGCGGTATCAGCATTTATCGCATAATCCGGCCATCATTGTTTTTTGGCTTAATGCTTACGGTTGGCATGATCTATTTCAATGATCAGATTTTGCCCGATACAAATCATGCGGCACGTAAAATGTTCCAGGCCATAAAACGAAAAAAGCCAACACTTTCCTTGCAGGAACATATCTTTTTTGAGCTTGACAATTTTGCCTTTGTGGTAAACAAAATCGAAAAGCCCTTGCCGGAAGAGTGGCTTAATTTAGCAAGCCTGTTAGGCCCGGAGTATCAAAATAATGAGCAGCTCGACCGCCTGAAAAATGTGACTATCTTTGATAAATCATCACCCAAAAGCACTACAACAATCAATGCCGAAGAAGGTTACATGGTTTACTCAAAGGAAAAACAGGCACTAATTTTCACCCTGTTTAAAGGTGAGTTTCATGAGTTTGATTTTAAAAAAATTGAAGAATACCAAAGATCGGAATTTGAAAAACACATTGTTTATATGCCTGCCAAAAATTTTGAATTGGAGGCCTCTAACAGCAGTTACCGCAGCGATCGTGAAATGAATATTAGCCAGATGCAGGAGGAAGTTTTAAAAAGCAGCGATCAGGCGAATAAACAAATCGATAAAGTAAAAGAAGATTTGGATAGCAATTTTAAACGATTAAACAACTTATTCAGTATCATACAAAATGATTCGCTGGAACTGCTTTCGAAAATTGACACACTTCCAGCAGTATCTGATGAGCAACATAGAATTGCCCGGCAAAAAGCTATCCGCACCGCGGAACGATACGCACAAAAAATGAAAACAAATATAAACCTGTTAAATAACCATAAAAGCAGGATTAATAAATTTGACGTTGAGATTTACAAAAAACTATCCATACCTTTTGCAAGTATAATGTTTGTCCTTGTTGGTGCACCTCTAGGAATAATGGCGCGCAAAGGCAGCATGGGTGTAGCGATTACGTTAAGTCTTGGCTTTTTTATTCTTTATTGGGCTTTTTTAATTGGTGGTGAAAAATTGGCTGATAGACGAATTTTATCGCCCTTTTGGGCAATGTGGTCTCCAAATGCGATTGTGTTTGTTTCAGGATTATACCTAATCTGGCGTGCTGTTCGCGAATCGTCTTTTATTAACTGGGATCGCTTATTAAAACTTTTTAAGGCCAAAGAAGACTTGTAACTGATGCGGGTTACGGGTTACATGTTATCAATTTGGTCCATGATTATTTTGCAACCACCATTTTAACAAAATCAAAAAACTAAATTTCTTAATGAAAAAATTACATCAATATTTATTAAAAAAGTTTATCGTAAACCTGTTTGTTGCCATTAGCGGTTGGATTATTATTTTCATAATAATCAATATGATTGAAAAACTTTCGGTCTTTATTGATAACGATGCCAGTCTTCAGCAATTCTTTTTATTTTATGTGTATTTTATTCCATATATAATCAGCCTTACCCTGCCTATAGCCATGCTTCTGGCAGCCTTATTTGCCGTTAGTAACCTGGCGCAACACAACGAAATTGTAGCGCAGCTTTCCTCAGGAATTAGCCTTTATAAAATTTTAACACCATTATTTATTACTGCATTTTTTATAAGTATTCTTGCCGGTATTTTTAATGAATATGTCGTTCCGGTTGCCAACCAAAACCGTGCAGAGCTGATGAGCTATGAAATTAAAGATAATCCCAGGAATCGCGGCAAGTTTCGCAACAACATTTATTTGCAGGATTCTGATTCGCGGAAGATGTACGTAAAATATTATAACGGCAAAAAAAATGTGGCCACCGAAGTAAGCCTTCAAACATTTTCCGGTTCAGTTTTGGTGGAACGAATAGATGCAAAGAAAATGAGCTGGATCGATAGCAGCTGGGTTTTAACCGACGCCAGTTTACGCAGGTTTAGTAATGACCAGGAACAAATTTTTAAAATGGCAGACACAACCATTTCCGATAGCCGCATTAAGCCAAAAAATCTTATGCGTTTCAAAAAAAAGCCAGAAGAAATGAGCTATGCAGAGCTTAACACGTTTATCAAAGAGCTTAAAGAAATTGGAGCCAATCCACGCAAATGGTTGGTTGAAAGACATTTGAAAATTGCTTTGCCTTTTGCTAACTTTATTGTGGTTTTAATTGGCGCACCATTTGCATCACGGAAAAGACGCGGCGGAACAGGCCTTAGCTTTGGCCTTAGTCTTCTTATTAGTTTTTCTTTTTTTATTATCATCCGCTTTGGTCAGGTACTTGGCCATCAGGGAACATTAGAACCACTTTTAGCGGCCTGGCTAGGAAATTTAATTTTTCTCAGCCTCGGACTTTATACTCTTTTTACAGTTAAAAAATAATTAACCGATAGACAGCTTAACGGAGAAGCTATGAGATCAAAGTATCTCATTATCATTCTGTTATCATTACTTATCTCCACTGTATTTCCAAAGCCTAATGATCAGGTTCGTTTAAATCCCTTTAATAAAGGAATTGTCCTGGATGGTTTCCTTACAGAAGATGTTTGGAAAAATGCAACGCGTATAACTGATTTTTATACAATCCAACCCGTTGCCGGCAACCCTGCTGAAGAACGGACCGCTGCCCTTTTCGGCTATGATGAAAAAAATCTCTATATTGCCTTTATTTGTTTTTATGATGATCCTTCTGTTATTCGGGCTACTGTGGCCAAGCGGGATGCAATCTTTGAAGATGATTTTATCCTTTTATATCTGGATACATTTGATGCCGGCGAGCATGCCTATCAGTTTGCCTTCAATCCCTTCGGCATTCAGGGAGATGGCGTTTATACGGAGCACGTTGGGGAAGATTTTAAACCGGATTTTATTTTCGAATCCCACGGCAGGATTTTTCGCCAGGGTTATATTGTAGAAGCACAAATTCCATTCAGCAGTCTCAATTTTCCTGATAAAAGTAAAATGAACTGGCGTTTCGCAATTCTACGTCATACTGAGCATTTAAACCACGATACCGTTTGGCCGCGAATATCTTTAAACTCCACAGACTGGGTCGGACAGTTTGGTAGATTAAGCGATATACAATCCATCCAAACCGGGAAAGGGCTGGAGATACTTCCGGAATTTTCTTCATTTAGAGTAGACAATTATTCTTCAATAGACAGCTCACTTAATAATGGCCCAATTAAAGGTGATTTCGGCTTAAATCTAAAATATGGAGTCAGCTCAGGATTAAATCTTGATCTTACTTTTAACCCGGATTTTAGCCAGGTGGAGTCCGATGTTAATAAAATTGATGTTAACCGAAGGAAACCGCTGTTCTATTCCGAGAAAAGACCATTTTTTCTGGAAGGGACAGATATATTTAAAACCCCTATCCAGGCTGTTTATACAAGGCAACTAATCGATCCATTAGGTGGCATAAAATTCAGTGGACGCGTTGGCGATTATTCAGTCGGACTACTTAGTACAATTGATGAATATCAAGGTACAACAGCCTTTTTAGGAAGCGATTCAGCAACGGTCAAAAAATATGGAACGAAAAAAAGCTTAAACAATATTTTGCGAATTAAACGAACTATTTTTGATAACAGCAGTGTTGGCCTCCTTGTTACTGACAGGGAATTTGAAGACACTTACAATCGAGTCTACGGATTAGACGGCACTTTTGCTTTTACAGATAATGATATCCTTACTTTACAAGGATTGCATTCACAGACAAAAGATGTATTTTCATCTCAAAAAACTGAAGATCCCGCATTTTACGGTAATTACTGGCATGGCACAGATACCTGGAATTTTCAAATTTTTTATAATGATTACGCACCGGATTTCCGCGTTGATAATGGTTTTATTGAACGGCAGGATATAATTGCAAATGGATTTCGTGAAGGCGGTTTGCAGCTTTGGTATAACTTCAAGTGGCAAGAAAACAGCCTGCAGTATTTCCGCCCATACATTTACTCCACGCGCATTGTCGATCATGAAAACAAGGTTATTGAAGATAATCTTTGGTCTTCTCTTTTCTTCCAATTCGATTTTAAAACAGAAGTAACACTTAGCCACTATTTTTCCAGGGAAAATTTTGGTGGACAAAATTTTGATAAGAATAATTATGCCGTGGATATAAGCAACACTTCTCTTTCATGGTTACAGGCCAATTTTTATCTCTATAACGGGGATGAGATTTCTTATTTTACAAACCCAACATTTCTTGGAAATGTAAACTATATAATATCCTCATTAGTTTTTAAACCATTGGGCTATTTAAATTTTGATTTTTCTTACAAGTATTATCGTTTTACAGGGGAAGTTAACGGTTTAAATGAAGGCTTATCTCAGGAAATCCCAAGGGTAAAGTTATCATGGCAGTTTTACAGATATTTTGCGCTTCGCCTGATAGCAGAAAGAACCACTTTGCATTATGATGACACTTACTATTCTTATGCAGAGTCCGGTCAAATAGATGTTAACCTACTTTTCAGCTACACGCCTTCACCAGGAACTGTGATATTTCTTGGCTATAATGATTTTTACGAAAAAGGAACAAAATTCCACAAAGGTTGGATAAGTTTTGATAAGTATACACAAGCCCAACGCGGTTTTTTTATGAAGCTCTCTTATCTTTTTAAAGCAGACCTGTAATTATCGTGCTGCCTTAAGATTATTCGCTCCGTTACATTCCACACTGAATGACAACAAAAATTGAGTTTTTTATAATAGCAGATTAATCATCAATCGTTTTTCTTGTTTGCTTAAGCTGGGCCCTTTTTTTCTTTTGCTGCAATCGTTTTTCTTTTACGGATTTAGGTGTCTTTGTTTTTTTACGTGGCTTCTTCTCTTTTAAAGCCCGTTGCAAATGCAGGATTAGTTTTTCAACCGCATCCTGTTTGTTGGCAAATTGAGAGCGGTGTTTTTGTGATTCTATTTTTATAACATTGCCATTGACAAGATGATTACTCAAGCCTGTAATTATCATTTCCAACTGCCGTTCAGACAATCCTCTAATTATGGCCAGCGGGCAAGACAAAATAACCTTGCTGCTAACTTTATTTACGTGCTGGCCACCTGGCCCGCTGCTCCGTACTGCTTGAAATGAAAGTTTATTTTCATCAAGATAAACATCATTTTTAATTTGAATCATAAATCAAAACTAATAAAACCGAAACGACGGTTTACTCCAAAATTTAATCGCGGAAATTTTCATATTGTAAAGGCACGTCTAAATCTGACTTTTTAAACAGTGCGATTACTTGCTGTAGGTCATCACGTTTTTTTCCTGTAATACGAAGTTTTTCGCCTTGAATTGCAGCTTGAACTTTCATCTTTGTATCTTTAATCATCTTAACCATTTTCTTAGCTGTTTCCGTTTCCAGACCCTGTTTTACTTTTAAATCCTGGCGGGTGCCCTTTCCTGATTCTAATATCTGTCCGGCTTCAATAAATTTAATATCAATACCACGCTTTATCATTTTTCCTTGCAACATATCCAGCATCTGGTGCAATTGAAAATCCGATTGTGAAAACATTGTGATGACATCATCGGCAAATTCAAACTTCGAATCGCTGCCTTTAAAATCATAACGTGTAGTTACCTCTCGGTTTGCCTGATCGATGGCATTTGTTAATTCATGCATATTTACTTCTGAAACTATATCAAATGAAGGCATATCTCTCTCCTTTTGAAATTCAATTTTATTTTACAATTAAATTAGTGTGAATTGTACAATTCATGCACAGAGTTTTTAAACTTAACATTTTTATAGATTGTTATTCATCAATAGGAGCCTGTTTGCAACCGTTTAGCTTTTTTGGCACAGCAATTGATATTTGATCTGTATCACTTTAGATGAACTCTGCTAAAATACCTAACCAGGAGATTTGATGAAAAAAATAATTTTCAGCCTGTTGGCATTTATCTATTTTGCTACAGCTCAGGACAGCTCACTTGCAATGGTCGATGCGGTAGAAACAACATCGCATGATTCCGTTGCCATGGATACTACGTCCCCTATTCAGGATTTAAGCCTGGATGATTATCAAAAATTTTATATCGGTTTCACAACGACTGATGCCGCACTTGAAGTAATTACCCTCGATATAAAGAATGTTGCTTCAGCAGATAGCACCCTCACTTTTCAGTACACATTAAATACACACAACAACAGAGAGGTTGGTACAGGAAATATCTGGCCCGGTAAATCTAAAATCCAGTTTCAAAATATGGAAGAAGGCCGTATCTCAATACCAGAAGATGGTAAAATAGTTTTTGAATCACTTTCCCAGGATACTCTTAAATATTGGAAATTAAAGGAGAAATAAAAATGAAATATATACTAGCTTTTACAATTACTGCCTTGCTTTTTTCATGCAACCAGCAAAAAATCACCCAACTTGAAGTTGAATTACAACAAGTAAAAAAACAAAATGAATTGATCATGGAACAGTCGTCCGGAAAAGATCAATTTATTGAAGAATACACAACAACCCTGAACGAAGTTTACGATAACCTGGAAAATATTCGTAAGCGTGAAGGCATGATTACTGAATACTCCAAAAGTATTGAGAAGAGTAAAGAGGCCAATGTAAAGAAAAAAATGCTCAGCAATATTGAATCAATTGACAACTATATTAACCGCAGCAAGAAAAAGCTGAATACATTAAAAACACGTTTTAAAGACTCTGAAATGACCAGCAAAGCCTTTGAAGAAACTATTGAGAAACTGACCAAAGAGCTGGAAGAAAAAGAACTATATATTGCAGAACTACGCACAGAAGTTGATTCACTTAATCAAAAAGTTGCCCAGGCATCTTTTGATATAAAAGAGCGTGATCTGATAATTGAAGAGCAAACCGAGCAAATGAATGTAGCCCATTACATTATTGGGACAGATGATGAGCTGGAAGAAAAACAAATCATCACGGAAAAGGGCGGCTTTATCGGGATTGGGACAACAACAGTTGTTTCTTCAACCTTAAACAGGGATGATTTTGTCACAGCAAATATCAGTGATACTGAAACTATAACTATTTCCGGTAACAAAGAGGATATTGAAATAATATCTGCTCATGCAACCGGATCGTATGAACTGGTTGGTGAAACAGAAGAAGAAACAAAACTTGAAATTAAAGATCCTGATGAATTTTGGAAGATGCGCTATTTGGTTATTTTAGTGGAATAGTTCCAAAAGTTATGTGGAACGTTCTGACACTTAAATACCATTTATTTAAGATCATTTGCAATCGGTATGTAACAAAGAGTTAGGACTTCCCGGGTAAAGAGGTCTGGTGGCTCTAAACGAAGAAGGGAATGATTAAATTGTCATTCCCTTTTTTATTATTTCATTTTATATACAACATTTTCTTTTTAAAAATCTCCCCATCTTTTTTCAAAATATAATAATAAGTTCCTGTCGAAAGACTAAGTTTCGCCGGGCTAAAGCTCTCAATATATTTACCCATACCATAATTACGGTTATCAATAACCGAGGCAACTTCTTCACCCAAGACATTATATATTTTCAGACTGATCTGTGCATTTTTATGCAGCTTAAAAGAAAGATATGTTTTATCTATAAATGGGTTGGGATAATTAGAGACCAAATCATTTTTCTGAGGAATTTCGTTATTGTCATTTTGAATTGCTGTAATATTATCCACATCAATTAGCGCAGTCCAAACGCTTAGTGCGCCGTTGTGAAGCCGTGTCCAAATCGGACGAACAACATTATTATGGGCAGAGATATTTGTGTAATCCCCAAAAAAGATACCGGCATTTGGTATAAATGGTGATTCGCTTATTTTAAAATTTACAAACGTTTCACCACCATCATCAGACTTGGCCATATAAACATCGGTTTGAAGATCATCATAATTCCGGCGATCATAAAAAACAAAATACAAAATGCCATTTGTCTGGTCGATGTCCATCCAGGTAAAAAATTGCTGTTTCCCGGCAGGATCATCATTAACCCGTGCCGGCTTACTCCAAGTCTCTCCGGCATCTGTAGATTTTGAAAACCAAACATCCGTATCATTTGTGCCATTGCGCTGATCAGACCAGTTTACATAAATGTTTCCATGATTAGGTCCGCCACTCAAATCACACACCGTAATGGGCATGCCATTGGCACGCATAATTCCCGGAATATCATAAGCCCAACCGTCCGGCATTTCATCGATAAAAATATCGTTCTCCAACCAGGTTTCGCCACCATCTAATGACTTATCAAAAACTAATCCCGCAGGTCCGGCCCAGGACACATAAATTTCTCCATTGGGTCCAACAGTTGGTACTGCGCCTTCAACTGTTTCATCGTCATCTATACAATTACCATCAATTTCATTTATTGCCACAGGTTCAGACCAGGTTTCTCCACCATCTGTTGATCTTGTAAACCGGATTTTTGATTTATGCTTTGAATGTGAACTGCCATATTCATCAAATTGAGTCCAGGTTACATACATTGAATTTGTGTTGCGGTCTACAGCTGCCCATTGTTTATCTTGCGCTTTGGAGCCATCTTTGCCAAAAGCAGTGCCATCGTTCCAGGTTTTGCCACCATCGATAGATTTTTGACTGACAATCCGATCAATCCATGTACCTGAAGGAGGATTTGATAAATGCAGAAAATAGAAAGCGCCTGTTGTATCTACGGCAATAACAGGATCGCCCCAAACACCAAAAGCGCTGGAAGAAAGGATTCCGCTTTCCCATGTTTCACCGGCATCGGAAGAGTAATAGAAATTATTGATATTTGTAGCCGCCACTATCCTGTTTGTATTGGCAGGATCAATCATAATGCTGGGTTCATTGGGCGTATTTGCCGTTGAGATTAATATATTCTTATGCTGGGCAAAAATTTTTGTAGCGGTTAAAATTAAAAAAAATATTAGAAATAATTTCATTTGTTACATCTTTCCTTTAAGCGTTCTGAAATGAAAAACATTAAACTTCTATGATTAGCTCATCTAATCAACAACATTTTAGCATATTTAGTTTGAGTATTTAAAGTCAAAACTCGGTAATAATATAATCCTGATTTTAGGCCAAATGAACTCATATCTATTTTATATTTACCCGGTTTTGCATTTGGATACGTTTTAACTCCAACCATTTTACCTTTTGTATCTATTAATTCAAAAGTTACATCTCCTGTTTCAAATATCTTGAAATAGACATCTGCTGTCGGACTAAATGGATTAGGGTAATTTTTGACTAACTCAATTTTGCTGTTAATTTGAGTAGAATCAAGAGAATCTGATACTAAAGAATCACCTAAAAAACTTTCATTAAATTTTCCTACTTCATCAATCTTAAACTCAAGTATATTTAGTTGTTCTTTGGGTTTTGTACTAGATAATTGGTCATTTGAATTTCTGGTGGAAGAACAAAATTGGAATAAAAAAAAGACGTAGAACAAAAGGAATATTCTAAGCCTTTTTTTTCAAGGTGAGTTCATTATAACTCCTGTCTCAGCATAGATGAAATAGCAATTTGGTCGACAAATGAAGGTTAAGCCTTGTATCTTGCCGCATCAATTATTGACCAAAGGTGCACAATCCAGCCAAGAAAGAAAAACCATAAAACTCCGGCTAAAACAAAGTGGATAATCGCCAAAAGTAAACGGCCTTGGATAAGTTGGCCTAATCCCGGGATAAAAAAACTGGCTAAAGCGGCAATCACATTTCCTGTAGATCCTTGTCCTGACATGGTTATTTCCCTTTTTGTTTTTTACTTTTGCCACGGATTTTCACCGATTTTCACAGATGAAAAAATTATTTATATATTTATTCTCAATTTTATTTCTGTGGTAATCCGTGTAAATCTGTGGTTGAATAATTGTTTACTCCTCATAACTTTCAATTGGTAAGCAAGAGCAAACCAGGTTTCTGTCACCATGAGTGTTGTTTACACGTGCTACAGCCGGCCAAAATTTATTGTCTTTTAAATAGCTTAAAGGATATGCCGCTTCTTCGCGCGAGTATGGATGATCCCAATTATTTGCAGTAACTTCTGCAGCAGTATGCGGTGCATTTTTTAATACATTATTTTCTGAATCGGATTTACCTGACTTGACATCTTCCATTTCTTTATGAATAGAAATCAAAGAATCGCAGAAACGATCCAGCTCTTCTTTCGATTCGCTCTCTGTAGGTTCGATCATCATAGTGCCATGAACAGGCCAGGCAACAGTTGGCGCGTGGAAACCATAATCAATCAGGCGTTTCGCAATATCTTCTACCTCGATACCTGCTTCTTTAAATGGGCGTAAATCAATTATCATTTCATGACCGACAAATCCATTCTTACCGGTATAGAGTGCTTTATAATAATTGCTCAATCGCGCCTTAATATAATTGGCATTTAAAATGGCAAATTCACTTGCAGCCTTCATTCCATCTTTACCCAGCATTTTCATGTAAGCATAAGAAATTGGTAAAACGCTACTGCTGCCAAATGGCGTTGAAGACACCGCAGAAGTGGCTTTTTCTCCACCTGTTTTGACTTGCGTATGCCCGGGAAGAAATTTTGCAAGATGTCCGGCCACAGCAATTGGCCCCATTCCCGGCCCACCACCACCATGCGGAATACTAAAAGTTTTATGCAGGTTCAAGTGACACACATCCGCGCCAATTACCCCCGGACTAGTTAAGCCGACCTGCGCATTCATGTTGGCGCCATCCATATAAACCTGTCCGCCATTATCATGAATAATGTCCATCATTTCTGATATGCTTTCTTCAAAAACACCGTGTGTAGATGGATAAGTGATCATAAAAGCAGCCAGCTCATTTTTATGTTGCTCAGCCTTTTCTTTTAGATTGTCAATATCCACGTTGCCCTGATCGTCACATTTTACAATAACAATTTTCATCCCTGCTAAACTGGCGCTTGCAGGATTTGTACCATGCGCTGATGATGGAATTAACACAACATTTCTGTGGCCTTCACCTTTATCAAGATAGTAAGCCCTGATCGTAAGCAAACCGGCATATTCTCCCTGCGCGCCGGAGTTTGGTTGAAGTGACGCCGCTTTAAATCCTGTAATTTCGCATATCGTACGGCTCATATCTTCAATCAGCTCATGATATCCTTCTGCCTGTGCAGCCGGGATAAATGGATGAAGCTGGGAAAATTCAGGCCAGGAAACAGGCATCATGGATGTGGCCGGATTGAGTTTCATCGTACAAGAACCCAAAGGTATCATAGATGTGTTTAGAGAAAGATCTTTATTTTCCAGACGTTTTATATAGCGCATCATCTCTGTTTCTGAATGATAGCTGTTAAACACAGGGTGCTCCATATATTTGCTTTGGCGCATTAAGTTGTCCGGAAAGGTCAGGTCAACATTGTTAAACTCTGTACTTTTAATTGAGTGATATTCTTTATCAGCTGCTTTTGCAAAAACATGTAACAGGTCATGCACATCAGGGAAACGTGTGTTTTGATCGAGCGAGACCCCAATTCTTCCATCTGGAAAAAACCGTACATTTATCCGATTTTCTTCAAATAGTTTTTCAGCTTTATCTATAATTAAATTGTCATGATTAATGGTAATTGTATCAAAAAAATGTTCTGATGAAAGCTGGTAACCCATTTTTTGCAATTCAGTTGCAAGGATTTTTGTATAACCATGGATGCGCCCGGCAATCCCTTTTATGCCTTCGGGCCCATGATAAACACCATACATGCCAGCCATTATGGCTAATAAAGCCTGGGCTGTACAAATATTTGAAGTTGCTTTTTCTCCCCGGATATGTTGTTCACGTGTTTGAAGCGACATTCTGTATCCGGGATTTCCGTGCCTGTCAATCGAAACCCCAATTATTCTGCCGGGAATTTGCCGTTTATGCTCATCTTTTGTAGCAAAATAAGCTGCATGAGGTCCGCCATAACCAAGTGGAACGCCAAATCGTTGTGAGGTTCCGACCACAACATCTGCGCCCATTTCACCCGGTGGTGTCAATAATGCCAGGCTTAGTAAATCAGCAACAACAGCAATCTTGCAATTATTTTCATGTGCTTTTTTGATTAGTTCCGTTGAATCTTCAAGTGATCCGTCTTCATTAGGAAATTGAAGAAGCGCTCCATAAACTTTCTCAGAAAATTCAAACTCTTCAGCCGAAATCACCTTTATTTCAATGTTCAATGGTGCAGATCTGGTTTTTAAAACATCGATTGTATGTGGAAAAACCTTGTCTGATACGAGAAAAGTATCTGCCCCGTTTTTAACTTGTGGACCTTTGCGTAACCTGTATAACATGGTCATTGCTTCAGCAGCAGCTGTTCCCTCATCCAACAAAGAGGCATTAGCAATATCCATCCCTGTTAAGTCCATCACCATCGTCTGGAAGTTAAGCAAAGCCTCCAACCTGCCTTGGGCAATTTCGGCCTGGTAAGGTGTATATTGTGTATACCAGCCAGGATTCTCAAAGATATTTCGTAAAATTACACTAGGCGTAGTTGTATCATAAAAACCCATCCCAATATATGTTTTATAGATCTTATTTTTTTGAGCAACCTTTTCCAGCTCGTGCAAAAAGGCAAATTCAGATTTTCCACCTCCAACTTGTAAATCTTGTTTTAGACGGATATTTTCCGGGATCGTTTGTGCAATTAGTTCATCTAAAGATGAAACACCAATTTTATCAAGCATGTTTTGGACATCAGAGATACGTGGGCCAATATGGCGATTTTGATACCTGTCTTTAATTTCAATATTCATTTTCATTTATAAATCCTACATTTGTTAAAAAAATTCATAAACGGTTCTGTTTTTCAAGCATGTAATTTAATGCTTTATAAGATCGATTTAAACAGGCAAATAAAATATTTTTTTAGTAATGGCAATACACACATTTTAAGGAATGGACTACGAACTTAAACTTTATTATTTTCTTGGAAACATTTTATTAATTATTACGAAAATACAATTCCTGCACTATAATTAAACCAAAACATATCAAAAAAGGAGAAGACATGTCTCGCATGCTCATTTTTATGGTTATGCTGTTTTTAACCATTTCATTTTCAAACGCTTCAGTTCCTGATGGCTATAGCAAAGTCAAAGAACTTGGGGGAATAGAAGAATTCAAATTAGAGTCAAATGATCTTACTGTATTACTGATGGAAGATCATTCAGCTCCTGTGTTAACTTTTATGGTTACTTTTCACGTTGGCTCCCGTAATGAGGTAACTGGAACAACAGGTTCAACACACCTTCTTGAACACTTAATGTTTAAAGGGACACCAAGATTTAACAAGGCCAATGGCGGTCATATAGATAATCTTCTTGGCAATGTAGGTGCCATGCTCAATGCCACAACATGGACTGACCGGACAAACTATTATGAAAGTATTCCAAGCGAATATTTGGAAACAACGGTTGAATTTGAAGCCGATCGTATGCGCAACCTGTTATTATTAAAAGAAGACAAAGAAGCAGAGATGACAGTGGTTCGCAATGAATATGAACGTGGTGAAAACAGCCCTTACCAAACATTGGATAAAGAAATATTTGCAACAGCTTTTCAGGCTCATCCTTATCATCACTCAACAATTGGCTGGAAATCTGATATTGAAAATGTGACTATGGAAAAATTGAGAGATTTTTATAACACATTTTATTGGCCAAACAATGCAACTGTAACGGTGATTGGAGATTTTGATAAAACACATGCCTTGGAATTGATAAAAAAATATTATGGTAAAATTTCAAAGTCACCTAACCCAATTCCTGAATTATATACAGTTGAGCCAAAACAAGAAGGTCAACGCCGCGTTACAATTAAACGCCCGGGGCAATTAGGTGTTGTTGGTATTGGATGGAAGATACCAGGCGCACTGAATGCAGATACATATAGTCTTGCTGTACTTGACAATATTATGCAAAATGGAAAAAACAGCAGAATGTATAAAGCTCTTATAGATAACAACAAAGCTTCAAATGCTTTCGATGATCACTCTATGTTCAAGGATCCAAGTCTATATATTTCGTATGCCTTTCTTGCACCAGGTGTAACACACGATGAAGTTGAAAAAATTATTTTAGCAGAATTTGATAAAATCAAAAAAGAAGGCGTTACCGATGCTGAAGTTACCCGCGCCAAAAGCCAAATAAAAGCCGCTACAGCTTTTGGACGTGATGGTTCTTTTTCCATCGCCAGCAGAATCAATGAATCCATCGCCCGGGGTGACTGGACATTCTATACAAATTACTTGGACAATATTAGAAAAGTTACTGCAGAAGATGTTAAACGTGTAGCAAATGAATACTTTATTGAAGACCACAGCACAACAGGGCATTTTATTCCTGTTCTTCCCGGAGGTGGTAAAGATAAACCAGGCCCAAGTTCATTAAAAAAACAACCGCAGTTTTACCGTACACCTGGAATGGAAACACCTGCGGCTGCATTATCTCCTGTTCAACCTCAGCCAACAGAGAGCTCGATTGCTAAAAATATTGAACGTAAAAACATAAACGGGATAGATGTAATCACATCAAAAACCGGTGTTAAAGATGTAGTGACAATTACAGGAAGTATGGCTGGTGGAGATATTTTCAGCCCAGGTGATAATGGCATGATAGCTGATTTGACCGGACGGATGCTGGATAAAGGCACAACAAAAAATGATAAGTTCGCACTTGCCGAAAAACTTGAAAACCTTGGTGCCACACTTCGGTTTGGGATCGATAAATATAATGTTACTTTTAACGCGCGTTGTCTTAAAAAAGATGTATCGGCTGTGATTGATTTGCTTGCTGAACAACTGCGGATGCCTGCCTTTTCTGAAGAGGAACTTGTAAAATTAAAAAAACAAACTGAAGCTAATTTAAAACGCCAGTTAGAAAGCACAAACTCCCGTGCAACCGAAAAACTAAACCGATTGATTTTTAGCGAAGATCATCCAAACTATGATGAAACAATCGAAAACTTAATAGAGCAAATGAAGGCTGTTACAATTGGAGACGTAAAAGCTTTTCACAAAAAATTCTATGGTCCCAAATCGATGATATTTGTCGCTGCAGGAGATGTTGATAGCGAAATGATCCAAAAATCATTAAAAAATGCATTTGCTGGCTGGGACGGTGGTGTTACACATAAACAATATGAGCAACAAACTACTAAAACAAAATCTGGCAAGCACATTGTTACAATGGAGGGGAAAACAAGTACTTCTATTTTAATTGGCCAAGCCAGTGGGCTAAAACGTACGGATAAAGATGGTTTACCATTTTATCTTGGAAATACTATTTTTGGTACCGGTTTTGCCGGACGCCTGATGTCAATCATCCGTGATGATGAAGGTTTGACCTATGGCATATACTCAACCCATACAAGTGACATTTACTCCGATGGTAAATGGTTTATTGGCGCTACATTTGCGCCAAATTTATTAGATCAAGGGTTGAAATCTACCATGCGTGAATTCAAACGCTGGGTAAATGAAGGTGTTACTGCCAAAGAACTTCAAAGTGTAAAAAAGAGACTAACCGGAAGATATAAAGTTGGTTTGGCAACTTCCCGCGGAATGGCTGCCCAGATACTTGGTTTTATACAACAAGGCTACGATGTTGAATACATGGATAATTTTCCAAATGAAATAAACAAAGTAACTTTAGAGCAGGTTAATAACGCAATTAAGAAATATATCGATCCTGATGCGGCTGTTACTGTAATTGCAGGCAGTGTTGATCAAGATGGAAAACCATTAAGTAAAAAGTAATTTCTTTTTGATCGTACGGGGATTTTCCCCGTGCGATCTTTATTTTTTTAAACTATATGCCTGCTAAAAAAAAGATCAGCCCGCCATTCGAAAGCCCGCTTGAAGAAACTTTTAATAATAGATTAATTCCACTGTTAAAGAAAAATGTTAATTTAATCCCACAGTATGAAGTAGAAACTATCTGCAACAATTTCAGGCTGGATTTTTTTATTGGCCATAAAAAACAGAAAATTGGAATTGAACTGGATGGACCAACTACGCATGATCAAAAGGCACAAATTTACGATTACTGGCGTGATTCAGTTATTCTATCGGAAAAACACGTGGATAAAATTTACCGTATCTCCGGCCAGGGGTTAATCGATAATTTGAACGTAATCATGATCAAGTTATTCAAAATCATTCCTCAATTTTTAGATTTGGATAAACAAAAAAATATTGTTCTTTCTGATGCAGATATTGACAAAGAATTTGAGATTATAGTTGAAAGCATGGACGATGTTGGACGGGGAAAAATTTATAAATATATCCAAAACCAAAATGGTGGACGGCTTAATCCATTAATTTATAAATACAAAAAACAGTATGGGCATTTTGGATATTCAGCTGAAGAACTAAAATAAAAAAAGAGCGCTTTTAGAAAGGCGCTCCATAATAGTTACTTTGATTGTTTTGCTTTTTTTGTTTTAAGTTTTGTGCCACAATCCGTACAAAATTTTGCCGTTTCAGAATTGGGAGATTTACATTTTGGACAAAGTTTTTGATGGGTGGTCTTTTCAATTTCCTTCGGGATTAGCTTCACTTCTTCTGTTCTGCGCTGCATGGCCAAAATTGTCCCAAGTGTGAGAACAATTGTCCCAATCCATAAAACACCCATAAATGGTTTATTGCTAATTTCTACTATAACCTGTTCCGGTTTTGGTGTTGTAGGAGTTTCGTCTAAGCCGTCAAATTCCAATTTTACCTGTCCTTGCTCAGCATTAATGCCAACAATTGTAACGGTTGGGTTAACTGCCCCATGTTCTGAACCGGGTATTGTAGCAGGATGAGGATGTTGATCTCCTTTTGTCATTGCTAAAGATGGACTCACTTCAAAGGTTTTGTCTTCCTTTGTAAATTCCAGTATTGCCGATACGACAAATTCTTTATTCTCAGGATTCTGAGCCATGTTAAAAGTCTTAAATGTAATATGATATCCGGCATAATCTTTATGCTCACCTTTTGACATCACAAAAGTGGAACTGTTTCCGGAATTATTATCGATCTTCTGCATTAATGAAAGATAAAAATCGTTAAACAGACCTTCGTTCAAAAATGGTTCGCTCATCGCGCTTCTGGTATAATCGTTCATATACAATCGCGGATCACCTTCAATTGTCTCATCGTTTTGTGTTATATCAATTTTTAAACCATGTTTTCCATCCGGACTGTTAAAGTCAGACTTGTAGATAAGATCATATCCCATGGCAGTTTTTGATACATTTTTAGTTAAGGAAAAGCGTTCTGATTCGCTAAAAAGCCCTGAGATAATTATTCCAATAAATAAAAAACCCACACCAACGTGAGCCAATGGTGCGATAACCAGACGCCAGCCTAATTTTATTTTTTGGGCAAAAACCACAAAGTTACTGGTTAGTGCAAATGCCGCTGAAACAGTAAATATTATATTTTGAAAACCAGGCATTTCTATAACTATAGTAATGATTAGCGTAATCACCGCAAGAACAAAGGATGGGATAAGCCGGATAATTATTTCTTTGAAAGGTTCTTCCCGCCAGCTTAATAAAGGTGCCAAGCCAAGTAATATGGACATACCGATGGCAATAGGCATATTTACTTTGTTATAAAAGGAAATATCGACCTGCGCAGGATCGCCTAAAAGCTGGGTAATTAGCGGCGATGATGTACCGATCAAAGTCATAACCGCGCTTAAGGATAATAAAAGTACCGTGAGGACCAAAACCTGTTCTTTCGAAAAGAATGTCCATTCAATTGTAATATTTGGTAAAGATTTTCTTCGAACATATAAAAGCGCAATGCCAATAAAAATTGATGAGATAACATAAATAGTGAGATATCCGTTAATTCCAAGATCTTGAAATGAGTGCACAGAAAAATCTGCTAACACACCACTTCGAGTTAAAAATGTAGCGTAAAGGACCATACCAAAAGACAAGATAGCCATTAAAAAATTGGTTTTATGCAACGTATTGCGAAGCCTTGTTACTATTAGCCCATGAAATAAAGCCAACACAACGAGCCAGGCTATAAGTGAAGAGTTTTCAACAGGATCCCATCCCCAGTATCCACCCCAGCCTAAAACTTTATAAGCCCAGTATGCGCCAAGAATAATTCCTGCACCTATTGTAATCGATGAAAAAAGCGCCCAGGGTAAAGCCAGTTTTTCCCAATTTTTATATTCCTGTTTTAGCAAAACGGCAAAAGCTATTGCAAATGGAATTGTTGTTGCAGCATATCCTAAAAATAATACCGGCGGATGAATTACCATCCATGGGTTTTGTAATAATGGATTAAGGCCTGCACCATCCGGTGGTGTGCCATTTTGGATGGCAAATGGACTAGCAATAATTAATAATAGTAAAAATGCTAACTGGACAATATTAATGACCAGCATGGAATACGATTCCAGGCGCCGGGCAGTTTGCATGTATGCAACACCCATAACGGCAGTCATTAATGTCCAGAAAAGAAAAGAACCTTCCTGGCCTGCCCAAAATGCGGAAAAAAGATATCCTGTACCAAGACTGCGCGATGTATATCTATAAATATAATCAACCTGAAACGCATGGGTAAATATTAGATACCATAAATAAACAGATGCAAAGCTTACAAAAATGGTCATTGCATAAAATCCAACCCTTGCCATTTTCTTAGATTTTTCTGCAGCTTTTATTTCTTTTCTATTTTTTTCTAATACTGACAAACGGTAGTAATGCCACATTGAAAATATTGTAGCTACAAACGCTCCATAAATTAAAAACAGACCTAATTTCATTTTAAAATCCTTTACAATAACAATTATTAATAAGGCTAAAGTAGCTTTTAATATACAAAATATATTTGTTTTTTAATACATAAAAATCATTTGTTTTATTCCAATAAAACAACAAAAATCTATTGTTTTAATTACTATCATTAATCCAGAACAATTACATTTTCTTCTACAAATGTAGAATTTAAACTTGACAAGGTTCTACAGATGTAGTATGTTCTTCTACAAACGTAGAAAGGAGATGATTTATGAAGCTTACCGAGCCCGAATGGCAATTAATGAATGCCCTTTGGAAAAAATCACCAGCAACAGCACGTGAAATAATCGAGCATATTCCCGGGAATGTAAAATGGGCCTACACAACTGTTAAAACAATGCTATCCCGTCTGGTTGCTAAGAAAGCTGTTTCTGAAAAGAAAAATAGTAACACAAGTATTTACGAACCATTAATTTCGCAAGAAAATGCACAGCGTAGTGCAATGTCCACACTTTTTGACAAAGTTCTGGATGGAGCATTTGAACCGCTAATGCATTTCCTGGTGAATCACAAAAAAATCTCTGCAAAAGAGCGCCAGGAACTTATTCGACTATTAGAAGAATCTGAAAAATGACGGAGGTTCATTATGTTCGCTGAGGTTAATTATCTGGTAAATGTTTGGTGGCAATGGATGGCTGCAATGTTATGGCAAGCAACTCTGTTTATAATTATAATTTCAACAATAGACATTTTAATCCGCCGCTGGGTTTGGCCGCAAGTGCGCTATGGGCTTTGGTTGCTTGTATTAGTCAAATTGATGGTGTCACCAACATGGTCCAGCTCCAGTAGTATTATTTCGAATATAAATCCACAATCTTATGAACGCATCGTTTTTGCCGGGGCAAATAGTGAAAAACACATAGAAAACAGAAACAAATCCCATAATTTTAATTCTACAATTGGCAGCAAGACCCATAAATCTGACCAAAATATTGACCCCCAAACCGTAGAATACCTCGAAGCAGGGGTAAACCAATCCTGGAAAACTTATGCTTTTGTAATCTGGATAGCCGGCATGCTGGTATTCTTTTCGCTACTAATTTTGAAAATGGTCAAATTACGCAAATGGCATCGGCGATATAAAGAGAATGAAACAATTCCAGCATGGTTTAATGAACTATTAGTTGATACAAGTAAACGTATTGGCCTGATGAACTTACCTGCTATTGTATTTTCGGATAAAGCGGTTACTCCAGCCGTTTATGGTTTGCTAAGACCTGTTTTGCTCCTTCCGGCAAATTATTTAAACTCCTTGCCAAAGAAAGATGTGGAACACATTTTAATTCATGAATTATCACACTTGAAACGTGGTGACTTGTGGCTTCATGGGCTTTGTTTGGTAATGCAGATTATTTACTGGTTTAACCCTCTTATGATCTGGGTTAGGAGGGAGATGAAACATGTTCGCGAGATTTGTTGTGATTTGACTGTGGCCAGTGTTTTGGGCGAAAAAACAAACCAATACCGGCAGACCCTATTAAATACAGCAAGAAAATTGCTTACCGAAACAGTTGAACCGGGTCTCGGGCTACTTGGGGTTTTTGAAGAGCCTTTTCGTCTGGTTTCGCGTTTAAAATGGTTGGAGAAGAAAAAATGGTTAAGCAGGAAATGGATCGTTTTAAATTCTGCTTTAGCATCCCTTTTTATAGTTATTGCAATTATGCCTATGGCTGCTATGGAGAAATCGTCCGATATATCATTAAATCAGGATAACTTTAACACCCCAATCGCAGATGGACGCACTGTTCAATATAAGGATAGCGTTGAAAACGGCAGCGTAATTGATAAAATTATCAATCTGTTCAAGCCCGAACCTAAACCAGTTTTTAAAGTGCAACAATCTGATCCCTTTTGGGCCATAATACTTCCGGTTACCGGGACAACAGATCAGATGCCAGCTGTTTTTGAAAAGTTGAGAAATTACATGGATGCAAACATGATCAAAAAGTTTGGTAATCCATTTATTAGAAAATATGATGATGAATCTATTGTAGGAATTTTAAATGTTCGATGGGAGGCCGCTTTCCGAATTAAAGATAGCGTAGCGGTTAAGAAACCTTTTCAGGTGATTCGTATTCCCAGGCGAGATGTTTTAAGTGCCCGGGTTGGAAAAAACTTTGATCAAAAAAATTGGAGTATCCAGGCTACTTCCTGGTTATACCATAATAACTACAGATCGCTACCACCTCACCACATCTACTGGCCAAATGGCGTCCATCAACCCGGCAAGCAACGTCCTGCATTTAACTTTGAAATAGAGATTAGAAAATTTGAGGAGCCAATTCCCAAAGTTGATATTTATACAAGGCATATGCGGGGTCGTCATGAACTTATCTTGCAAATGAAAGGTAGCCATGATCAAGAGAATGGCGCGCTTTTAAAAATTCAGAGGTATGTCAAAAAACGGAATATTAAAACGCTAAGTGCGCCATTTGTACGATATTTTAATACACCCGAATGGACGGCTGATGAGGACCTAACCTGGCATGTCGGAATCGCAATCAAAAAAGACTTAAAAATTGAAGAGCCATTTCGGGTTGAATGGAAAGACGGTTGTAAGCTGGCTTGTACAATCTTTGAAGGCAACCATTCTGAAATACCCTTGAATTTTTGGCATGGCTTTGCGCTTACTTTGTCCATGAACGGTTATAAAGTAAAAGGAGTGCCCGTAAAGCTATTGAGTCAAAAACTTGAGGGTAATAATTATTCCGTTGAATTACAGTGGCCAGTCAACAAATGGTAGAAGATTTTTTTCATTTTCCTATTGCCAATCATTTCTTGTAGTTCCGCAAAATCTGATTCAAAACCAGGGGGTTGTGCAAAGATTCCACAATAGTTTGTCCAGCCCCCTATAAAATATGTAAGTTATTATTAACCTAATGTTATATTTTTCAACCTTAAAGAATTAGCAATCACTGAAACAGAACTAAAACTCATTGCCATTGCCGCAATCATTGGTGAAAGTAAAAGACCAAATACAGGGAATAAAATTCCCGCTGCAATGGGCACACCTAAAATATTATAAATAAAAGCAAAAAAAAGATTTTGTTTGATATTTTTCACTGTTTTTTCACCCAACCTTATGGCCCTAACAATCCCGATAAGATCACCTTTTACCAATGTGACCTCGCTGTTTTCAATGGCGATATCTGTCCCTGTGCCCATTGCAATGCCAATATCAGCCCGTGCTAACGCGGGTGCATCATTAATCCCATCTCCGGCCATTGCGACTACTTTGCCTTCATCTTGTAATTCCCGAATTACATTTAATTTATCTTCCGGTAGACATTCCGCTTTATAACGTGCAAGATTCAATTGATCAGCAACAGCATTTGCCGTGTTTTTATTATCACCGGTTAACATAATCACCTCAATACCATGTTTTTTTAAGTCTGAAATCGCTTGCATACTGCTACCCTTTAGAGCATCCTTAATTGTGACAAAGCCAACTACATTTCCATCAATGGAAATATACGATGCTGTTTTGCCAAGCTTTTGTTCGGCCTTAACTTCTTTTTCTAACTCCATAGGAATTATAGATTTTACTTGATCCATCATTTTATTAT
Organism: Calditrichota bacterium; assembly: GCA_013112635.1. Lineage (NCBI taxonomy): Bacteria > Pseudomonadati > Calditrichota > Calditrichota bacterium. The sequence continues at coordinate 89,346 of JABFGF010000009.1, forward strand.
TTCCAACAGCAATTCTTTTATCGCCGACAACTCCTGTAACACCCTTACCTATTATTGTTTTAAAATCTTTAGATTCCTGTATCCGAACATTCTTTTCTTGTCCATATTTTACAATGGCATTCGCCAGAGGATGTTCGCTATATTGATTTATTGCAACCAGATATTCCAATAATTTCTCATCATAATTACCAAAAATATCGATAACTTTTTCAACAGTGGGTTTGCCTTCGGTTATTGTTCCTGTTTTATCTGTTATTAACACATCCACTTTATTCAATTTTTCCAATGCTTCGGCATTTTTAATCAACACACCATTTTGAGCCCCTTTACCAACACCAACCATTACAGACATAGGAGTCGCCAAACCCAATGCACATGGACATGCAATTATTAAAACAGCAATTGCATTTACAAAAGCAAATACTATTGCCGGGTTTGGACCGAAAGCATACCATGAAACAAAAGTAACCAATGATATTAAAACAACTATCGGAACAAAGTATTTAGAAATTCTATCTGCTAATCTTTGAATAGGTGCCTTTGATCTACTAGCCGTATTCACCATCTGAATTATCTGTGAAAGCAAGGTTTCTGACCCTACTTTTTCAGCTAACATCACAAAGGACTTTATTCCATTTATTGTCCCGGAGCTAACAGTATCCCCTACACTTTTATCTACAGGAATTGGTTCGCCGCTTATCATTGATTCATCAATATAACTTTGGCCACCAGTTATTTTTCCATCTACAGGGATTTTTTCACCAGGTTTTACACGAAGAAGATCACCCTTTTTTATGGCATCGATAGAAATAATTTTATCCTCATCATCTGTTACCAATGTGGCTTCAGTAGGTGTTAATTTTAATAATTCTTTTATTGAACCACTCGTTTGGCTGTGCGCTTTAGCTTCAAGTAATTGGCCTAATAAAACCAAGGTCAAAATAACAGTAACAGCCTCAAAGTAAACAAATACCGTTCCATTTTCGGTTTTGAATTGGTCTGGAAAAATATCCGGGAAAAGCAATGCAAAGATGCTGAATAGAAAAGCAACGCCCGCGCCAATTCCAATAAGAGTGAACATATTCAGATTCCAAGTTACAATTGACTTATATGCCCGTTCAAAGAACATCCAGGTGGCATAAAACAGAACAGGCAGCGCTAATAGCAGCTGAATCCAGTTCCAGGTTAATTGTGAAAATGCTTTCCCCAGCGGATTTCCCGGAATTAAGTCTGCCATAGCAATAATAAAAACGGGGATTGTAAATGAAACGGCCACTTTCATTTTTTTAAGTAATTTTAAATAGCTTTTGTCTTCTTCACTTTCTGATGGGTCCAGGGGAACTAAATCCATTCCACAAATTGGACAATCACCCGGAGCATCTTTTATTATCGCCGGATGCATGGGGCAAGTATATTGTGAAGCTGTTTCGATTTTTGGGTGCTCCAATAAATCCATTCCACATACTGGGCATGATCCGGCACTGTCATAAGTTTTATCATCTTCACAGTTCATCGGGCAATAATGGATCCCATTTCCACCTTCCAAATTTTTTATAGCATGTTGGTGATATGAATGATTGTTTTCTTTACCAGGCAAATCAATTGAATAATGCAGTCCTGCCCCTTTTAAGGTTTCCTGAAGTTTTTCTATTGGAATATGTGAGGTCATTTCAATTACAACTTCTTCCTTATTCAAATCAATTGCTACACTTTCAACTTCTTTTAAATTAGCCAAAGCTACCTCCACACTTGTTTTACAGCCTAGGCAGGTCATTCCTGATATTTTATATGTGTGCTTCATCAGCGAATTTGTTTTCATCTTTTTTGTTTCTCCCATTTTTTGTATGCTCTGTCTTGTTTATTTTCCGCGTAGACGAAGAACTTTAAAAAGGTTACACAAAGAAATGAAAGATTTTGAAAATGCGTTAAATACTCATCTTGACGAAATATTGTCGTTCGCTCATTCAAAACTCAATGATCAACAATTAGCCGCAGATGTTGTTCAGGATAGTTTGCTTAAAGCTGTAAAAGCACAAGATCAATTAAAAGAAGAAGCCAATATCCGTGCTTGGCTTTTTTCAATTCTTCGTAATACAATTACGGATCTGTATAGAAAGCAAGCTAAAAACAAATTAACTATTGAAGATCCTGGCAACTTACCAAACGCCGATGAAATAGATCAATTAGCTTGTACTTGTATGGAAAAACTAATTCCTACGATGAATGAAGACTATGCGTGGCTTATTAAAGAGCTTGAACTCAATCAAAAACAAACATCTTTAATTGCAAAAAAGCTGAACATTAGCGAAAATAATTTAAAGGTAAAACGACACCGCGCCAGGCAACAGCTTAAACAACGCCTGGAAGAAACTTGCCAGATGTGTGCAAAACATGGCTGCCTGGATTGCGATTGTGAACAGACTTGATTGTTAAATTTAAAAGAAGTAGCGAAGTACGCCCAAACAACACTTACTTTTTAAATTCCCGTTCTTTCCACATAAAATAAATTACCGGGATAACAATCAGTGTTAAAATAGTTGAACTGACCAACCCGCCAACCATTGGTGCGGCAATCCGTTTCATTACTTGCGAGCCGGTACCCATGCCCCACATAATCGGTAATAAACCTGCAATAGTCGTACTTACCGTCATCAGTTTTGGGCGTACGCGTTCTACAGCTCCATGTATTACAGCTTCTCTCAAATCAGAAATAGAATTCATCTTGCCCCTATTTTTCCAATCTTTAAAAGCATTGTCGATGTAAAGCAGCATCACAACACCGGTCTCAGCAGCAATCCCTGCCAGGGCAATAAAACCTACAGCTACTGCAACACTAAAATTATACCCTGCAAACAACATCAGCCAAATACCTCCAACCAGTGCAAAAGGAAGCGATAACATAATAATCAGGCTTTCAGTCATATTTTTAAAATTAAAATAAAGCAGCAACAAAATTATTATTAGCGTGATTGGTATTACCAGCGTAAGGCGTTCATTGGCCCGTTGCATATATTCGTACTGCCCACTCCACACAATGCTGTAACCAGCAGGGAAATCGATGTTTTCGGTTACGATTTTACGAGCCTCGTCCACATAACTGCCGACATCTATATTTCGCAGATCAACATATAACCATGCAGTCCTTCTTGCATTTTCGCTTTTAATACCCGGCGGGCCTTTATGGATTTCAAAATCAGCAACTTGCCCCAATGGAATTTGAACACCATTTTTAGCGGCAATTAAAACGCGTTTCAAGGCCGGAATATTATCACGGAGCTCGCGGCTGTAGCGCACATTTACAGGATACCTTTCCAAACCTTCAACAGTTGTTGTAACATTCATTCCACCAACAGCCGTCATGATAACATCCTGAATATCACCAACGGTTAAACCATAACGCGCGGCCGCTTCACGATTAATATCAAAGTCGAGATAATTTCCGCCAGTAACCCTTTCCGCAATTACGCTGGATGTCCCGGGTACGTCCTTTAATATTGCTTCAATCTGCTGGCCAAGATCACTCAAAACCTGCAAATCCGGTCCCATCAATTTTATTCCAACAGGTGTTTTGATACCGGTACTCAACATATCAATGCGTGTTTTTATGGGCATGGTCCAGGCATTTGTCAAACCGGGAAAATCAACTGCCGCATTGAGCTCATCAATCAGTTTTTCCATGGTCATACCCGGTCGCCATTCGGATTTTTCTTTTAAAGTGATTGTCGTTTCGATCATCGTCAACGGTGCCGGATCGGTTGCAGTTTCTGCGCGACCAATTTTGCCAAACACGGTTTTCACTTCCGGGAATTGGGCAATAATTTTATCAGTTTGCTGCAACAATTCTTTTGCTTTGGTGACGGATATTCCCGGCAAAGTTGTAGGCATATAAAGCAAGTCACCTTCATCTAAAGGCGGCATAAATTCTGACCCTATGCGCATGGTTGGGAAAATAGTAATAAGTACGATCAAAAAAGCGCTGCCAATGGTTGGCCATTTCCATTTTAAAACAAAATGAATTACCGGTCGGTATAAACGAATCAATATACGGCTTAAAGGATGTTTCTCCTCAGAGTGAATTTTGCCGCGGATAAAATAGCCCATTAAAACCGGTACAATAGTGATCGCCAAAATTGCCGAAGCAGCCATAGCATAAGTTTTTGTAAAAGCCAATGGTTTAAACAACCTGCCTGCCTGTTGTTCCAGCGAGAAGACGGGAATAAAAGAAAGCGTTATTATTAAAAGCGAATAAAATAGAGATGGACCAACTTCTTTAGAGGCTTTTAAAATAATTTTCCAACGCTCTTCCCCGGAAATGCCTTCCTTTCCCTCCAAATGTTTGTGGGCATTCTCAATCATCACAATCACCGCATCCACCATAGCGCCAATGGCAATGGCTATCCCACCAAGAGACATTATATTGGCATTTAATCCCTGGGCGCGCATTATTATAAACGATGCTAAAACTCCAAGTGGCAGGACAATAATCGCCACAAAAGAGCTACGCAAATGGAGCAGAAAAACTATTATAACCAGGGCAACAATCAGGCTTTCCTCAAGCAGCTTTTCACTCAGATTATCGATGGCGCGTTTTATCAGGTTTGATCGGTCATAAGCTGTTTCGATAGTGACGCCCTCAGGCAAGCCAACCTTTAGCTCCTCAATTTTTTGCTTTACATTTTCAATAACTTCCAGCGCGTTTTCCCCAAAACGCATAACAACAATCCCGGCTACCGTTTCGCCTTTGCCATTCCATTCCACAATTCCACGTCGCAATTCAGGTCCAATATGAATATTGGCAATATCGCCAAGCAGAATGGGCGCATTATTTGGCCCCATGCCAACCGGCACATTTTTTAAATCATCAATAGATTTTATGTAACCGAGCCCACGAACCATAAACTCTGTCTCGCCCATTTCCACCAACCGGCCGCCGACATCGTTATTGCTGCGTTGTATAGCTTGCCTGATTTTGGAAATTGAAATATTGAAGGCCTGTAGTTTTAATGGATCAACCTCCACTTGATATTGCTTTACAAATCCGCCGATTGAAGCAACCTCGGAAACACCTGAGACACTGGCCAGCTCATATTTCAAATACCAATCCTGAATGGATCGTAATTCCTGCAAATCATATTCATCACCGCCATTTAGCACATATTCAAAAACCCAACCGACACCAGTTGCATCCGGCCCAAGTTGTGGTGCCACATTTTTGGGTAAGCGATTAGCAGCATAATTAAGATATTCCAGCACACGGCTTCGCGCCCAATAAAGATCAGTGCCTTCTTCAAAAATGATGTAAACCATGGAAAAACCAAAGAAAGAATATCCGCGAACATCTTTGGCAAAGGGTACGGAAAGCATCGCCGTTGTTAAAGGATAAGTAACCTGATCCTCAACCACATTTGGTCCTTGCCCTGCATATTCCGTATAAACAATTACCTGCACATCGCTCAAATCCGGGATCGCATCTACAGGCGTATCAAAAATGGAATAGATCCCGCCAATCAGGATTAAAACCGCACTTACTAAAACCAAAACGCGATTGCTTATAGATTTTTCAATTATTTGTTCAAGCATTTTTTAATTCCTTTAATTTTGCCTTTTATGCTTCCTTAAAAGTGTCATTCTGATCGCAACAGAGTGGAGAGAAGAATCCCTTTTTTTCTAATTTCTTTAATCAATGGGATGCTTCGTTCCTCAGCATGACAACATTCGTTTGTCATCCTACTCATTTGGTGAACAAGTGAAGGATCTCAGTTTTTATTTTACCGAACTTCTTTCTCCACAAGCTTCATTTCACAAATCGGACAACGGTCACTCGATTCTGTTGAAACATATTCCGGGTGCATCGGACATGTATAAAGATTATCTGGTTCAGCAAATTCATCCATCTCATTCAGTTTCATTTTGCAAAATGGGCACCGCGCATCAGGATCACTTGTAATAAATTCAGGATGCATAGGACAAGTGAATAATTTTGATTGATCCAACTCTATTTCCGGATCATGATCATGCAATTCAAGATTAGTCTTAATTGATTCCTCTTTATCATCCATTTCCATTTTTGGCATATCCTCGGATTTCGGGCTTTGCTTTGCTGCGCGGATCTTGGCGATGGCCTCTCTGGTTTGGCTTTCGGAATCCAATAAAAATTGTCCGGATGTAACAACACGTTCACTCAAAAACAATCCACCCAATACCTGCACAAACCCATCATCCGATTCTGCACCGAGCTTCACCTGGCGTGGTTGAAAATGTCCTTTTTCCTGCTCAATAAAAACAATGTCACGCAAACCCGTATGGATCACGGCTTCAGACGGAATTGCCAAAACTTCACTGGCAGCTTCTGCTTCAATGTTTACTGTGGCATGCATATCCGGTTTTAACAAAAGGTGAGGATTATCAAATTTTAAGCGGACATGAGCGGATCTTGTTTTTGGATCAAGATATGGATAAATGAAATCAAGCGTACCTTCAAAACTATGGTTGGCAAAATCCAGATTTAAATGTGCTTTTTGACCTTTTTTAAGCAGTGGCAATTCATTTTCAAAAACAGTAGCTTCAACCCAAACCTGAGACAAATCTGCAATTAAGAAAAGGTGTGGTAAATTTGCTCCACCCACTTTATCGCCTTCAACAACTGCTTTGTGAATCAGATATCCATTTACGGGAGATCGCAAAACTGTAGTTCGTTTAACCTCTCCGGTGTTTTTCAATCGCTCAATTTCCTGATCCGGGATATCCCATAGCTCCAGGCGGCGCTTGGCAGAGTTATAAAGTGAATATGTATTATTAAATGCCCCGGAATGAACATCGTCAATTTTTTCAAGAGAATTGTAAGCCATCAAAAATTCTTCCTGGGTTGAGACAAGTTGCGGAGAATAAATTTCCAACAAAGGCTGCCCTTTTTTTACATACTGGCCTGTGGTGTTAAAATGCAGTTTTTCAATCCAGCCATTTATTTTGGTTGTAACCGTATATTCGCGGTTTTCAGCCACTCGCACGCGGCCAAACGCCCGGATACTTCTTTTAAGGGTTTTATGGCTAACCTCGGAAAAGCGCATATTCATATTTTGCTGAATGCGTCCCTCTACAAAAATGCCTCCGCCATTTCCACTCGCATCATCATAAACAGGCACAAGATCCATTCCCATTTTAGATTGGCCGGGCTCGTCATAAATTTCTGTTGGATCCATAGGCGCCTGCCAATACAAAATTTTACGCTCATCATTATTTTTCTTCCCGGCAGGACCCGAAAGGTTTACCGGCAAAAGCTTCATCTCGCAGATAGGACAATTACCGGGTTCAGGCTCAAGAACCTCCGGATGCATTCCACAGGTATAAAGCTGTTCTGCTGTTTCAACATTCGTTGGTTCACCCGGGCTAAACAGGTAAAAACCAACTGCTCCAATTAATATGCCGAAAGCTATAAGAATTATGTTTTTCATTTTGTTTTCCTATGTTTATTTCTTTGCTTGAATTGCACCCACCCCTAACCCCTCCCAAGAGGGGAACTTGTCATGCACCATGAAAAGTATTTTTACACAATAATTATCAATTATCAATTATCAACTATCATTTCAGTGCCAACCGCCCGCTCTAAAGCTGCAACTATTTTTTTATGATTGGCTTGTTCTCTGACAAAAGAGAGCCGTAATTGTAAAAGCATGCGCTCGGCATCCAGTAAATCCAGGAATGAAAAATTTCCACTGCGATAAGCAGAAAAAGCCGAATTAAGACTGTTTTCAGCCTGGGGCAATAATTCATGTTTATAAAGTTTTAGTGTTTCAAGCGTTGATTTTTCCCGAAAAACCAAATCAGCAATTTCATTTTTTATTCTGATTTTTAGATCAGCTAATTTTGCATGTTCCATCAAAGCCAATTGCCGGGATTGCTCAATCGCTGCATTTCGCGGCGCCTGCCATAAAGGGATATTGAAACCAAACATAATTCCCCAGGCGTCTTCACCCGCATCAACAGCAGGAGTGTTTTTATCCAAAACCGTAATATAATTAGCCTTGATGGTTAAATCCGGCCAGCGGTTTTTATTTGCCAGATCCTGCTGAAAATCAGCAGTTTCTAAATTTAATTGAATTGATTTTATTTCCCGACGATTTTTCAGCGCATGTTCAATTAAATCATTTTGCGAATAGCGATTATACGAACTGTCAATAATTGTAACTTTGCCAATATCCGAATCCGCCGATTTATTTCTCGTGGCGTTTAAACGGGCAAGCGTGGTAGAACGTTTTCTTTTTAGATCATGTATGCGGACATTTATTGATGTCTGCTCGACCTGTGCTTTTATAATTTGTGCCTGGATGCCCTGTCCGGTTGCATATTTTGCCTGCGCGGCATTGATAAAATCTTTTAACAACAGCAGATAATCATCGAGGATAATTAATGACCTGTCGCTGAGATATAAATCATACCAGCCTGTTTTTATAGAGAAAACCAAATCCCGGCGTGCAATCTCAAAATTCAAGCGGCTAATTTCACCTGGTTGCCGGGCAATCTTTTCCTTTAAGTCCAGTTTTCCCGGGAATGGAATTTTTTGACTTAAGGAAAAAATATTTTGTTGCGGTCCAACACGGGTTTCCACAGGTTGCAGCCATTGAGTTACGCCAAACACAGGATCGGGCAAAGCGCTAACCTGGTCTGGCAATTGAGAATTTGCCAAAGTTTTCTTTTCAGCCGATTTGAGAGCCTGGTTATTTTGCAGCGCTTCTTCTATAAAACTTTTTAAGCGTAAATCCTGGGCAATGATTGATCCGGCAAAAACAAAAATAATTAATAATAATTTCATGGAAATACTCTCCACATTTCTTCTTTTTAATTCAATGGACTCTTCACTTCACATGCATTCCATTCAGAATAACAGATTAGCAATTGTCATACTGAGCTCAAGCGAAATATCTCATTGATTTGATACAAGAGTTTACTAATCTAAAACGATAATGATAAAGATTATGATTACGGGTAAAACTCATTAAAAAGGGCGTATTTATCCCAGGGAATGAATCAAATAAGGAAGGTATTTATTTTTTTGTAGATTTTATTGCTTAGTGTAGAATATTGCGAAGCTTTTGATAAACTAAAATTTTTTGATGAACCCGTTGATTCCAACGTACTAAGTGTAACAAACTCAATATTTGCAATAAGCTTTGTAGTTGTTTTTGTAGCCGGGACAGCAGGTATGTTCTCTTTTTCTGTCTTATCCTGATCTGTCATTTCCGGGCATTGACAGCTTTCTTTCTCCATTTCATCCATTTCGCAGCAGGTCATTTCCCGGGGCATCTCGCAGGTGGTTTCTTCAACACAACTATCTTCTGCACATTGGTTTTGGCCGGCAAATGGGAAAAAGCTAATTCCAAAAGAAAATAGCATCAATGTAGATATAGAATTTTTTAATAATCTCTTCATAAAAATGTTTGTTAGTTGTCAACAAAGTTAAGCAGACTAAATCAGGATTCCAAATCAAACTATAAAGTTCTTCGAGTTGTTCCATTTGTATTTCGATAAAAATGAAAAGTACATTAATCACCAAAAGAAAATATAACAAAAGTAATTATAAATTATTTTCAGAGTGATGTAAGAATGCTAACAAATTCAGCTCACTGTTCAGAATAAGGTGTTTTAGACTATCACTAATATTTTTTGATCAGTCTGTCCGTTAATGAGGCAACCGGCGGCTTAAATGACTCCTGAAAAAATTCAAATGAAAGTGATTTTGTTACCATTTCTTTTATGTGTGATCCTTCAATTGGTACTTTATATGTAACATAACAATCCAGTGCATTATGGGCCGCTTTAACATTTTCAGTAGAAAGTTCTACTACACAATCTGTTTCTTCACCTTTTATCGTCTTAAAATCGAATTTTTCATTTTTTTTATTATCATCTTCTGTAAGGCCAAAAAAAGCTAATCTTCTCAGATTGTTGTTCTTATCTTTAAGTTCCATAAAAACTCTTTTTACAGCCGCATGAGTAATAAGATGATCAGGATAGCCACTAATACCATGAACCGGATAGGTAATTAAAATATCAGGATTTATTTTTAATACATGATCGTGAATAATTTTTTCAATATCACGTGGATCCATTTCTTTCAAGCCGCTGTCAGTCAAATCATGTACTTTCATACTGGTGAGGTTTAAGCTTTCTTTAACATTCAACATTTCTCTATACCTCACTTCCCCCATTTCTTTAATGGAAAGATTAAAACGATGTCTTTGTTTCGTTGCCCCACCTTTGGTTAAGGTTAATAGGTGAACCTCATTTCCCTCCTCAATACTTTTATCGATAGCTCCGGCAGGTCCATAGCTTTCATCATCAGGATGAGGGAAAACATAAAGAATACGGAATATTTTGTTTTTATCTTTATGAAGAATTGTCTGCTTTTTAAATTCTGGTTGTAAACAAGCTGTTACGGTAGCAAGAAATAAAATGATCGATAAAATTAAACCACGGTAATTCACATCTCCTCCATTGTAAAAATGAATATTTCGTTTAGTTATGCACCTACATCAATGTAAATTAGGTTTTCAGGAAAATGCCCAACCGAAAACCTAATTCTTTTATAATTGATTTTATACTTCATTCTGGCTTGTGTTTGGCCTTTGCTTCAGCTTTGGCAGTCCAGGGAGGCGTAACACCCACACTGCGCGCATAAGCAATTGATTGACCAAGATGCTCGTGCAAATGATTCAATGAAGAGACCATAAAAATTCTTAAGGACATGTCCATTCCATAAACATTAACCATTTTTTCCAGATCTTTTTCGGTAATCATTTTACCGGTCGTCATCAAATCTTTAAAAGACCTTGCCAGGGTATTATTAATTTTAGTTTTATCTGTTGTCTGTTTGTCCCATTTTTCCATTGGTAATCCTATTTCAATATCTTCCGGTACTTCATAACCGCTAACCTTAGCAAAGTAATAATTAGCCAAAGCGATATGCCGGTAAACTTCGCTTATGGAACGAACCCCTTTAAAAGGACGCCAGGTATATTTTTCCTGAGGAACAGCCTGCTGTAAATCCAAAACTTTGCCTTGAATATACTGTACCTGTCCCAGGAATTCTAAACAAAACCCGTTCTTCTCCATTTTTGTTTTTTTTGTATCCGATTCCTGTGCAATTGAAATAGAAAAAAGAAAAATAATAAAGGTTGAAACTGTAATCATAAAACGATTATACATGAGAATTCCTCCATCTAAATTAATAATATTTGTTAATAATTGGATTTACGAGACAACTTTTTCTAATTGCTTTGTACGAAAAGAAGGAAGCAACGCCGGAACCTTTTCTTTGTATTTTATATAACTCTCACCGTGATTAGCAATCAGGTCACGCTCTTCCATTTTTACACCAATAACAATATAGATAGTCATTGTTAAGGCAAAAACAAGGTGACCGATTGTCATATGCGGAATACTCCAAATACCAATCAAAACACCCAGCATAATCGGGTGACGGACCAGCTTGTATAAAAGTGGCATTTTAAAACTAATTTGTGGTATCGGTTTCTTAACAAGATTAAACCATATTTGCTGCAAGCCAAACAACTCAAAATGATTTATCAAGAAAGATGAGAATACAATCAAGCCCCACCCAATCCATGATAAACTAAAAACAAAAACCTGGGCAATTTCATTTTGAATAGTCCAAACGGTTATTGGGATCGGGCGCCATTGCCATAAAATCAATGATAAAACTATTCCGGTCATTAATATAAATGTACTGCGCTCTGCGGCAGCAGGGATAATTTTTGTAATAGCCTTCTTAAATCCTTTGCGCGCCATAACTGCATGCTGTACCCCAAACAATACAATCAAAGCAATATTAATAAGTAGAGATTCTGCCATTGGACCTGGCAAACCAGAATCTATTGTTTTTGGCAAAAATGAAAGGTTGCCCATAAATCCGAACCAATATATTAGAGCGCCCAATCCTATTAAATATGAGATTGTTCCATATAGAAATACTAGTGTACGTTTCATACGCACCTCCTTTGCTTGGTTAAACATTGGAGTAATAATAAGCTTGTATTATGGCGACCTGTTATAACAAATCGTCCAAATGTTGGTAATTTTAGTTCAGGAGAGGCTATTGTTTAAAAAAAAGATGCTTATTTATTTTGACTGGAGGTAATCAGAAGGAGAGATATTATATTTTTTTTGGAAACATTTTGAAAAATAGGAAAGGCTGTTAAACCCCGTCTTAAAAGCAATTTCTGAAATATTACCTTTTTGTTTCGCCAATAATTTTAATGCTTTGTTTAAACGATAATCTTTCAATAAGGTATTTGGTGATTTTCCAATAAGGGTGATCATTTTACGGTATAGTTGTGATTTGCTCAAACCCAATTGAGTATTGAAATCGTCAACTTTTAAAGAGGTATCATTCCATACTTTTTCCATGTAATCCATTACTTGATTTAAAAATAATTCATCCGCTGTAGTTAGGGAAAATACCGGATCAGATTCTTTAAATCCTTTTAGACTTTCATTTTTATAAAGATCCTTAACTTCTGAAGATAATATTATTGACTCTTTTTCGATCTTACACATACGTTCCGCTAATTTAATGGCCGTTTCAAAAAAGTGTTCATGCTCAGTAACCGGGGCATCACCACTTAAGCTTATTTTCATAACAAAACCACAGTCCTCTGAGCTTTTTAAAATATTTTTATATTGAGATTGTATTTTAAGTGCACAATTAACTGCATTAGTTATGGAATAGAAAGAAGCTAAAAACTTCTCACGACTTTGGTTTACAACCCTCCCCTCAAATTCAAGAATTGATTCAACTATTTCTTTGTTTAACCTTTTCAGATATGCAATTGACTGATTTAAAGGATTTTGGTCTAAATCAATAACCATTATTGCTCTAAATGCCGCTTCATTAATTGGTACCTCTGTGACCGGTGCAGTTGTTGGATGTTCAATTCTACCTAAAAAAGACTCAACCACATCTGGATCAACTTTTATTATTCTATGAGCTACTTCACCATGAGAAGCATTATGCATGTCTTGTAAAGCTTGTTTATTAGGAGCATTTACTAAACAAAAAGCCGTTTTTCTATCGTTATCAAACCAATATGTTAGGACGGTACAATTAAACAGATGCTGAACTTTATAATCCGCAGCGTGCAGTTCTGCCGCCATTTGCGGTGTTACAGCTTCGGGGACATTATGACGATCCATGTACAATGGCATTTATAGCCTCCCTTTTTTGTTTTCAGTAAATATTGTCAAGAAGAGGTTGCTGACAATCGAAAAAATTATTATTGAGAGTTATATGTATAACAGAGAATTATTTTCTATCTAATACAAGAGTGTAACAAAATAAATGACAATAAATTCCAATAGTAAATTCGTATGAAAAGATATTCTTATAATAATAGGGTCATTCTTTTAGAGATGCAGGCAATGAGCTCGATCCCCGTAAAGAAATAACAAACAGTATAGGAATTTGTAAGTAGTAAGTGATTATTCGGCCAAAGTAGCGAAATATTTGTAACGGTTAAATGCCAGACTCAGGCATAGCAATGGATTCGAGTTTTATGTTCTGAATTAAAGTTTCAATTTTATTTCGATCAAAGCCAATACTATTTCTACATCTTTATCCGAGAGTACAGTCAAAGTAAAAGGCCTTATTTTACCATACCTTTTAGCATTTTTAAATTCTTCTATTAATTCTGTTGGAATTGCACTTTGCATTAGAAACGGTTCGACTTTATCGCCAAAATAAAAAGTAACCAGGAATGCATTTTTTTGAATAGAAAGCCAAAATATCGTTTTTTTCTTTTTGGTTAATTTAAAAAGCCAGGATTTACCATCGTTATAATAACGCCATTCTTCGTTAAAGTCCGGATGGCCATCATGAATTTTATTGAAAAGGGATTCCCAAAAAGATTTAGATTCTCCGATATGAGAAAAAATTATTTCCTCAGTGGGATATTGACTTTGGTCTGAAAGAATTTGTTCATTCATTTAATTTTCCTTTTTGAAAATAAAACTTAGAAACTCAAAGTTAATCACATTTTCATGACCGTCGTTTTTAAAGCGAAGCATGACATTTTTCTTAGGATCAATTGCAAAACAAAATTCGTTTAGTTTGACAGGTTTGATTTCATAATTAAAACTGGGTCTTTCCTTAAACCTTAAAAAAAGTTTTTTATTCTTGGGATAAATGTTAGCGGAAGCGCTTCGACCTGCTACAGCATATTGTCCTACATATCTATTGAGGTCATGTTTATTTTGTTTATCAGGTTCCTTAGCTTTTTCTTCTTTTAAAACGGGGATAAACTTTTCATAAATAATTTTTGTTAGTCTTTTCTCCGGCCCGATGTATCCTTGTGGATAATTACAATTCGTCATTATTACAACACCAAATTTAAGTTCCGGTATAACTTCAGCCTTGGCAAAGAAGCCCCAATGCCCACCCGCATGTGTAATCACCTGGTACCCGTCTTTATAATAAATTCCCCAACCTATTCCGTATGTGTCTTTACCTTGCATTGTTTGCGGCGTACGCATGCAGCGCAAACCATCACCGCTTATTATTTGTTTCCTACCATCAATTTGATCCCGAAATTGTAAAGAGATAAAACGTGCAATATCTTCGCTTGTTGAATACAACCCGCCGGAATATTTTAAAACATCCAATTCCCAATCGGGTGATACAAAACGCTCAAAGTTTGGCTCAAGATATGTATAACCTACAGCAAAACGGCTTCTTTGCTCCTCATTGAGGTTAAAACCTGAATCATTCATTTTAAGGGGATTAAGTATCTTACTTTTAACATATTTTTCAAAATTCACTTTTGCTGTTCTTTCAAGAGCCATTCCAAGCAATTGATATCCAAAGTTTGAATAATGCGGTTTGGTATTAGGGACATATCGGATTTCAACTTGATCCAGTGTCGTTAGCAAATCATTTTTTGTTACACCCCAAACAATTTGTTCTTTACCCCGTGATACAATCCACATTAAATTTGAAAGATAATGCCAAAAGCCCTGATTGGCATCTACATTGAGACCAGATGTATGGGTTGCAAGTTGATGTAAAGTTGTAGGACCCGTATTAATTGGATACGTTGGTTTATAGGCAGGAATGTGCTTAATTAAGGGATCATTTAAATTTACAATTCCCTTCTCGGCCATTTGCATCAACATCGTTGCGGTAAATAATTTTGTGATTGAACCGACACGGTAAATTGTTTTTGTAGTTGCAGGCACATTTTTATCAATATCGGCCAAGCCAAATGCTTGAGAATATATTATTTCCTGATCATGGACAAGTGAGATAGAAAGACTTGGCCAGCCACGCTGATCCATTAAACTTTTACAAGTTTCTGGCATTGCATTAATCAGTGAATCAATAGAGGTTTGAGAAGTTCCGGGGGCAATAATCATAACAGAAAAAAGAAAACTATATATAGCTTTTTTTATTTTAATATATCCCATCAGTTTCGCCTTTGTTAAGGTAGATGCCATTGATAGTTAATATTTTTTATGAGCTAATCGATAGCTCAATTAATGTATGCGGGAGTAATGATGCGGTTGGTACATTATTTTTCTAAACTTAAAAAAAGTGTATTACCTTGGGTTATATGCTGCGTTTTGTAATCACATGTTCTTCGTTTAATTGAAGCAGATCCCAAAGATTACCATATAAATCCTTGAACACTGCAACCATGCCATAATCCTGTTTTTTAGGTTCTCTTACGAATTCTATTCCCTTTGATTTCATGTTATTATAATCACGCCAAAAATCATCACTATTAAGAAAGAGAAAAACACGACCACCAGATTGATTTCCTATAAAAGGTTCTTGTTCTGGTTTAGAAGCACGGGCTAATAATAAGCTCACTCCATTAGACCCTGGAGGTGAAACAACGACCCATCGTTTTTCTTGCTCAGGCTGATACGTATCCTCAATCAACTCAAAATTCAGTTTTTGTGTAAAAAACTCGATTGCCTCATCATAGTCCCTCACTACCAATGCAATATGTACAATAGATTGTTTCATTTTTTTCTGTCTTTTATTTAAGCCAATTTACAAATATTAAAATAGCTAAATAAGCACCTAAAAAAAGGAGTGAGAATTTGTCTTTTGAGAATTAATAACCATAGTTAAAACTAAAACTGGGTTAAGAATTATTTGAGGTAAATTAATAAAAAGTACCGGCTTAATAAAGCTATTTTTTAACTAGGTTATTTCCAAATTTTGCCAATTTTTGGCGAAGTTCATCGAGGCGAACAGGCTTACTTAAATAATCATCCATACCAGCTTCAAAACACAGCTGTTTATCTTCAGGTGTTGCGTTCGCGGTCAAAGCAATAATCGCGGGCCGATTGGTGCTCCATTCTTTTAATACATGGCGGGTTGCTTGCAAACCATCCATCTCCGGCATTTGGATATCCATAAAAATCACATCGAAATCCTGATCTTTCAATTTAGAAATTACTTCTAACCCGGTGCTGGCTAAGCTGGCATCATAACCCAATTGTGCGAGCATTCTTAAAGCGACTTTTTGATTGACAATATTATCTTCGGCCAAAAGAATGCGTAACGTTTTAGATTTACTAATTTCACTTTTAAAAGGAGCGTTTATTTCTTTTTTCTTTTCTTTCTGATAAACATTTCTAATTGTCTTAAAAAATTCAATAGGTTTTAGCGGTTTTGAAATATGATAATCCCAGTTTTTATCTATTTCATGATTTTCCGTTAGAAGTATTTTTTTTGCGTTCCCAAACTTTAAACTATCCATATTTCCAATAGATACTGCTTCATCCACTATTACAATATCTGCTGTACCGCTGATTGGCCCCTTGAATTGATCAATCAAATCAACAGATGCCCCCCAGTTTTCTAAATATAATTTTAAATGCTCAGCAATTGGTTTATAATCATGGATCAAAACAATACTCTTATCTTGAATTATTTTCTCAGACCAGTTCATTTTATTATGCTTGGCTTGTTTGCATTTAATTGTAAACCCAAATTCCGATCCAACAGATTCTGTGCTTTTAACCCAGATATGACCACCTGCCATTTCAATAATTTTTTTACTAATGGCCAGCCCGAGACCCGTTCCCCCGTATTTGCGGGTTGTGGATGTATCAGCCTGAGAAAAGGCATTAAACAAACTTTTTTGATTTTCTGCAGAAATTCCGATGCCTGTATCTTCAATAATAAAACGGATCATGAATATTCCAGAATCCGATTTCAGGATACTTTTCTCTTGGGCATCTACTTTAAGAATTACATGTCCCCGATCTGTAAATTTTAATGCATTCCCAATAAGATTTATTAATACTTGCTGGAGGCGTTTGGAATCACCAAATATGCTTAATGGAACACTGGGATCAATATACAATCCAAGCTGCAATTCCCTTCCGTAAGACTGTACCCTAAACATATCTAAAATCTCAGTTAAGAAGGTTCCAAGGTCAAACGGCTTATTTTCGAGCTTCAACTTTCCTGCATCTATTTTGGAAAGATCAAGAATATCATTAATGATGTGTAATAATGCATCACCGGAGTTTTGAATTATATCTACATATTCTTTTTGTTCATGGGACAGCTTTGTATTATCCAGCAATTCACTCGAGCCAATCACGGCATTCATTGGAGTTCGTAACTCATGGCTCATATTTGCAAGAAACATTGCCTTTGCTTCCATTGCAGATTCAGCCTGACGTTTAGCTTTGTCCAAATCAATAGATTTAATTCTTAATTGCTCATTATCAAAAAGCCCAGTCCAATAATTTTTACCTTGTTTTTTTGCAAGCATAGCAAAATAAAAATTAAACATGATTCCCGCTGCGGCCATTGCAAATCCGAAAGTATTAAAGGAATAAATTGATACTATAACTGGAAGCCCCAATAACAAATATAGAAAGTTCTTGTAAATTTTTTCATCAGCGGAAAATGCAGTAGAACCTCCAGCCGCAAGACCTGCAGAACCAGCCGTAAAAACAAGTGCCGTATTACTTGTACCATCCCAAATAATATTTATTGAACCAAACGCACCCCAAAGAAATGCCGATGCAAAAATTGCCCCCACAAATCTTCTGCGCCAATTTGCCGGATTTAAATCGTAGTTTTTTTCAAAATTTTTATAGGAATAGAAGCGGGAGACAGCCACAATAAAACACAAAAAAGACATTCCAAAGACTAAAAAAGGCCGTTTTAGAATATAATAATCTGGTACACATATTAGAATAAGGCCAATTGAATATATGAATCCACCAACCGCACCGCGTTCTGCTAAATGCTGATGCATTCTCCGGTGAAACGTTTCTTTTTTAAGTTCTGGACTTGATTGATTATCTGATATATTCAATTTATTGAATTTAAGATTATTATATATTTACTCCTTGGAGTAATTATTTTTCGACATATCCATCTTAAACATAAATTTAATACAAATGGTAAGTTAGCTATAAGAAGGTTAGTAGAGTTTTCAAAACTAGAAAAATTACATTTACTTAATTCTTAATTTTATTTCTATCAAAACCTGTGTGTTTTCTATGGCCATCTGTTTTTGGCGGTCTTAAATTGATTCTTTTAGTCTGAAATGCTGTTTTCCATTATAAGCGGTTCTGCTTTGTCACCATTCTTCATTGAAATCGGAAAGACTCTCAAAATGTTATTAAACAACACTTCCCAAAATATTTTGGATTTGCCTTTATTAGAAAAAATTATTTCCTCGGTAGGATATTGATCTTTGTTTGAAAGTATTTTTTATTTCCATTTGTTTCTAATACCTCAAGATTCGTTAAGGAATAAAAAATTACTGATATGAATCCATAACTTTTTTGTTTAATTGTTCATTTTGCCCAATATTTGCATTTCATATTACATCTATGGCTTCATCTTATCAAAAGTATATAATTCGCTTAATTAAGTCCTTTTTCAACTACCTTCGGCGAATTCTTCTTATAACACACTAAGTGACTTTCATTGTATTTTTGCATAACTTTTGACTGTTTTGCAGGCTTAATAGCCAGTTCACTTTTTTCTGCACCCAATAACTGTTTCAAACATTTTGCCACAATTATCAACATATACTTCTCCGGTAATATGGTCAGTAATAAAGCTCTTGTTTATAGAGACTTCCTATTAAATTTTCTTGATATAGTTGAAATATCCTGCCCGATCATAAAGAAACAAGGGATTAACACTAAAGTAAGCGGTGTTGCAAAAATCAAACCCCAACCTAAAGCCAATGCCATCGGAGCCATAAAAATAGCAGTCCCGCCCAAACCATATGCCAGGGGAAGCAGTGCCGCAACAGTTGTTAATGTTGTCATTATTATTGACCTTAGCCTGTCCGCCGTTCCTTCTGCAATTAGTTCACGCATCGCAACACCTTCTTTACTTTTTCTTAGATTATTAATATGGCTGACAAGAACAAGTGAATCGTTAACCACAACACCAGACAAGCCGATAACACCCATCATAGCCATAAAGCTCATCGGTTCATCATGAAACCCAAAAGCGATTATGACACCAGATATCCCAAATGGAATGGCCATTAAAACAATAATTGGTTGAGTAAAAGAGTTGAATAAAAGTACCAGTAAAAAGAAGATGGAAACCACGGCAATAATGAGTGTTTTAAATAAACCATCAATAGATTCTTCTGTTTCCATTGCTTCACCAGCTAAACCAAGTTGAAGCCCGGCCCAATCTTTGTCTACATTGAAATGCGCAAATACTGAATCTGTAACTTCTAAAGAAGTAATTATATCCTGATCGACACCAGCTTCAATTGTAACGGTACGCTCTCCATCAAAATGACGGATATCAGGTTTACCAGGGCCAGACTTGAGCCACGCTATTTCCTTTAAAGGAATCAGTCTTCCACGATCATTTGGAATTAACAACTCTCTTAAGTAGCTAAGTCTCCTTCGTACTTTTTCCTGAATCATTACCCGGAAGTCCACATCTTCATCACCATATCTTACACTGGTTACTGCTTCACCATCATAAGCGATCCGGATATTTTGCGCTACATCTTCTACTGTTAAACCCAAGCGGGCAAGTTTATCATAATTAATTTTTATTTCCACCTGAGATTTGCCCCCTGCATCATCGCGCCCAATTCCACTTACACCCGCTATACTTTCTAAAAATACTTCTATCGAATCAGCAAACTCTGTACGCAAAGTATCATTTGATCCTACAATTTGGAGACTAACAGCTTTTCCAACTGGTGGGCCACCTGTTAAAATTTCATACGTTATTTTAGAAAATCCATTCAGATTTTTTGTTAATTCACGCAGACTGTCTACAATCTCTTCGGCTCTTCGCTCTCTTTGAGTATAAGGTGTGAGAAGAACGGACATAGCTGCAAAATTTTCACTTTCTGCGCCAATTGAAACATTGATTCCAATTCTGGAATTAAACGCGACCAATTCTGTTTCTGATAATTCTGATATAAGCGCTTCTACTTCTTTCACTTTATCAGATGTGGTTTCTAATGGCGTTCCTATTGGTAGTTCCATCATTATATAAAATTGTCTTGCCATACCGCCGGGAAAAAGAATCATTTTCATTTGATTG
The DNA here is from genome assembly GCA_013112635.1 of Calditrichota bacterium. Classification (NCBI taxonomy): domain Bacteria; kingdom Pseudomonadati; phylum Calditrichota; species Calditrichota bacterium. Next base: position 109,930 of record JABFGF010000009.1, read on the forward strand.
CCCGCAAACCACAATGAGGCTGCAAGGACACCAATAAAAAGTAAAACCAGTACATACCGGAAGGTTAAAAATTTGTTTACTATTCTTTTGTATAGATCCCGCACGCCTTGAAACCAATTACGTTTTACCGATTGAGGTTTAATCTTTTTTAATCCCGGAACAAGGTGTGCCGGTAATGCTACCAATACTTCAAACAGTGAAACAAGAAGCGCTAAGCTAATTGCCAGGGGAATTGGAATAACATATTTACCAAAAATACCAGGCATAAAAAACATTGGCGCAAATACTAAAAAGGTTGTGAGTACAGTTGTTACTACCGGGCCAAAAACTTCGCTAATTCCATTTACCGCTGCATCAACCGGTGAGTCTCCATCTTCTCTTTTGCGTGTAATATTTTCAGAAATGATTATGGCGTCATCGACCACAATCCCCATTACAAGAATTAAACCGGCAAGTGTAATTATATCTAAAAATCCATCAAACATTGGGATTAGGAAAACAGCTCCCAAAAAGGCAACAGGTATACCCATAGCAACCCAAAAAGAAACACGGAAATTAAGAAAGATAGGAAGGATTAGAAGCACAAGAATAAGACCAATCCAGCCATTATTAAGTACTACATCAAAACTTATACGCACATCTCGTGATGTATCATTAAGGTAGCTCAACTCAGCACCATCGGGAAGCATTTCATTTTCAGTTTCTATCAGCTCCTTAATAGCATCGCATGTTTCAATAACATCTGCATTTGAACTCATTTGTACCAAAAAGCTGATGGCTGTTTTACCATTAAACCTGGAAAGGACTTTATCTTCTTTAAAACCATCTTTTACTTTTGCAAGGTTTTTTACTTTAATCAATGGGCCATCAAAAGTGGAACGAACAACCACATCTTCAACCTCAGAAGGGTCTTCAAATTGTGCAAGGGTAACCAAATCCCGTTCACTGGTATAAGACTCAAAAGCACCGTTGGTACCGCTAATATTTCTTCTCTTTATGGCATTTATAATTTCACGTAAAGGAATTTGATACGACTCAACAGCAACAGGAGAAACTTCTACAACAACTTCCCTAGCACGATAACCATATTTTGTTAGCTGAGACACCCCGGGAACCCTTTTTAATTTTTTCTCAAACAAGCGGGCTTTTTCTCTCAATTCTTTATAAGGCAACTCCCCGGCAAGTCCCACTTCTATGATCGGATTGTCTGATTGCTTTAATTCATCCACCTTTGGTGATTCTGTAACTTCAGCAGGAAAATCTGTGACTCGGCCAACCGCTTCTCTAATATCACTTTTTACCTTATCCTGATCAGGATCATCTATTTCTATAACAACGGTAATCATTGAAACATTTTCCATAGATACAGATGAGATTTTATTTATACCTGTAACTGTTTGCAGTTCTTTCTCTAATTTATTAGTTACATTGCGCTCAACATCTTCCGGTGATGCACCCGGATAAATAGTTGTAATATTTACCATACCAAAATCTACCGCAGGGTATGTATCTCTTTTTAACCCTATAAGAGTTGTTATACCCAAAAGAATTATCATTGCAGTAAAGAGCAGGGCAAGCATTTGGCGCTCTGCAAAAAAGCGAAATACAGTTTTCATTTGTAATACTCCAATTTCTATTAGTTGTAAACCATGTCCATTAATGAATTATATTCAAGCAATAATTTATGATATGTAAGCGCATTGGATGCATATGTAAATTTTGCATTTTGCTCATTATCCTGGCTCTGGATTACAAAAGTAAAATCTCCTCGACCTTGGTTATAAAGTTTAATTTCTTCGGCTGTGCGTTCTTTTGCAGATTTAATTTGCCATTGGTTAAGATCTAAAACCTTCTCCAGTTGAAGGATGCGCACATTCAGGTTTGCAGCAGCTCCCGAGAGTGAAATAATGAGATCATCTCGTTGTTTTTTTAATTGCATGGTTTGCAGGTCTGTCTTTTTTATTTTTGATTTCGCTGTGCGATTGTCAAGAGCCAGGCTAAACTGCAACCCAACAATGGCAGAAGGTTTGTCCATAATAAAAGATTCGGCCATACTCTCATCCAGATTTTTTGTGTTTATTTGGGCAAAGGCAGAAAGATCCGGCTTCATTGTTTCCTTAAAAGCCAACCGTGAATGATTTAGTTGCTCCAGGCGGGTGTTATAAAGCTGAACTAAACGAGAATTGTTCTTTAGCATATTTTTAGCTTCAGTGGTAGATGGTATTTCCACTGTCTCATAGATATTATATTCAGGCTGCATTTTCATTATCTTCTCATCTTGAGATAGTTCCGCCAATTCTGCACGTAAACCTAACCATTGAGATTCTACCAGAACCAAATTCTGTTTCCAGCGGCTTACTACATCTTGTGCACGAATTACATCAATCTGGTTTATAAGATTTGCGGCCCGCTTCTTTTTTATTCTTTGCAACTCTTTTTCATTTAATCGTAGCCGTTCTTCAATAATTTTTACTTGCTCTGATAAATGAACCCACTCCAAGTATTTTGAAGCTGCACTGGCTAAGAAATTCTCCTGGTTTTCTTTGGCCCTTACCTTGCTAGCATCTATATCAAATTTCTTTAGATTGAATTGTAACTTATTTTGAAAACCATTCTTATTTTTCAGAAGAGGATGTGTGTATGTTAATGCCAGCTTGTTTTGATAAAATGAGCCTGGAAATGGTGTACCAGGTGGTAGATTGATTTCAGCCCTGCTTGTATGAAAGGATGCGGTTAGTTTACCACCCGTTTTCCAAAAAGTACGCTCCACACCTCCACTTAAAGAAACAGCATCTGTTTTGTCTGGCCCGGAAAAAGCAATATCTGGCTCATCATGAGAGTAACTTGTAGAAGCGTTTATTAGCCAATCTTGCCTACCCAAATAGCTATTTTGTTCTTCTTGCTCTATCTGTGCATCTAAATTTTCTTTTTCAAAATAAGGATGGGCTTTTTTTAGATTATCCAAGAATTCTTGTTGCGTTATTGTTTGGCCAATTCCCTGGATTGCAACAAATGTGGATATGGCAGTGATAAATAATATTTTAAGTTTCATTATATAACCTTTTATTGTGTCTGAAAATCTAAACTCGGTTCTCCTAAGAATAGTAAGTTTTCATTTACCTGATTGAAGTTAAAGGGTTCTTGGATGTGGACGGAACACCAATTATTAGTCCTACCCACCTATTGTAAAACCAATTCTTAAGAAAGCATTTGGATCTAATTCAATCTCCTCTTTAATATTTTTACCATCAATCCTGTTGGTAAACTCAAACAGGCGGAAAGCTGTATAACCTGCATCAATATTAAAAGTTAGCCAATCATTGGTGTGGTATTTAAAAGAAGGACCAACATTCATAACAGAAAAATCTAACTTGGGATTTGACCCTCCATAGATATCCGGGTCACCATGATATTGATTTCCATCTCCACCCAAAATAAATCCTACATCAAACTTATTATTAATTTTATACCATAATTCCGCAAAAGCAGGCAAGATAATGCTGGCACTTAAGTTTGCGCCATTGTTCCACTCCATAGCGATTACAGGTAAAGGAAATGGTTCACCAAATTGTCTGGAATAAGCCAACCCATATCCCATCGAGAGAGTCTCACTATGTTTGCGGATAAAAACTGCAACAGCTTCAAAAGTCATGTCATCTGTGGATATATCTGCTTCAAAATCTGAAGCTAAACCAGGAGTAATAAATCCAAGAAAAGACCACTTGTCAGACATTTGCAGCATTACCATAAAGTTGTATTTAATAGCAGTAGCATTTTCTATCGTATTGCCATCAACAGCCTTATTCCAGTTTCTATAATCCATATCAAAGCGGTTGTAAGAAAACTCATGGCTAGTAAATGTTGTTTCAGAAAGAGGTAAGGGAATCCCAAAGTTAAGGTTAATATTTGAAATTCGCATCTCAGCATCTGTTTTCTCCAATGGAGAATAAGGGGTCAAATCATAACTGGCCGAAATTTGTGCAACTGATATTTGTGTTGTAAATAAAAGGAAAATTAGTATTTGTAAAAAATTGATAGTTGTTTTCATTTTAAATTTCTCTCAATAAATGTTTATATTTAATTATTGGATTAAATTATTGGGGAGTTAAAATGCCACTCCAATTTTAAAGTTAAAAGAATTGACTACTGCTAAATTATACTCCACTGCTAACCTTGCCATTGAGATATTGGCTACCAGACCAACCATTGCCTGACCACCAAGTACATTTTCATCTTTAAGATTAACAGCCGTAGTCGTTTCATGTGTCCTGGATAAAAAAGCCGAAAACCCGGCATATGGGGAAATTGAGACCCAATCGGAATATATTGAATACTCTCTGCTTGCAAGTACATCCAGGCCATACACGGTATGATCAAAATCCTTAGGTCCAAACATGGAAACAAAACCAATGCGGGCTGAAGCAGCCCAGTTTTTTTCGATATTGTTAATAAAATTGTACTGTAATTGTCCGCCCCAATATCCATAGTTCGCATTAGGGTTTATTGTCCAGTAAAGACCTGCATCAAAATTTTCTGTTATACCTGCCCTAAACACTAATCCCGGAAAAGTCAGGCCGTCCCCTTCATACAACCAATGGTTGGAATCGGGATGAACAAATGTATCATTCCAGGCATCGTCCGTATCATCAATACTTGTTTCCACCTGCATTAAAGAAAACTCGTAATTTCCGGCACCCATAGGTTTAGCATCTTTTAAAGGCCGGAAATAAATAACAAGACCACCTTCTTCTGTAAACTGATGCCAGGATTTTTGTGTTAGGTTTGGATCAAGTTTAAATGAACATTCGTCCCACTTGTCTTTTTGCTTTTCATTCATAACATGAAGTTTTACATTTTTACTGCCACCATGGGCAAAAATAAATGATTGAAAAATAGTAAAGAATAATGCTGCTAATAAAACAGTAATTGATTTGCTCTTCATAAGAGACCCCTTTCGTTTGGTTAAACTATAATTGGTTATATTGTTTTGTATAATGATTGTCTTTTGCCTGTTTGATTGTATCATACTATCCTCCTAAATAGAATTATTTGTTTATTGATTTCTTAAGACTCTCTTTGATTTTATTACTAATTTGTTCAAATTTTTTTGACAGTATAACCAGTATTTTCACAAGCCTTATGTAAATGAATACTTTTATCCAGATCATTACATTTTTCATAATGTAGCTTACTTATTCTTTGTTGTTTCGACTGGTGTTACATTAAGGGATTTTTAAGGGGAAGGCGTTCATTCCAATGGGATTGAACCGAAGTTGTAGTTCCATCCAATAATTTGGAACGCTTAAAACGTTGTTTTACGGGGTTTAGAGCGTGAACAAAAAAAGGTAATTATTTTTTATTTTTATAGAATAGGAGGCTAGTTCGGTTTAAAAAGAAACTATGTATTGCTATAATTATTACTGATCTGGGTTACTTTGAGAACTTGTTTGTATTGGGATGGTGTTAAATTTGTGTGTTTTTTAAAAACAGTATTAAAAGAAGTTTTAGAGTTAAAGCCGCAATCGAGAGCTATAGATAAAAGTGTATAATGAGATTTTGAAGGATCTGCGAGAGTTTTTTTTACTTCTTCAACACGGTACTTATTTATAAAATCAAAAAAGCTTTGGTTTAATTGTGTGTTTATTACCTGCGAGAGGTTATGCGAGGAGACGGATAGCTTTTCCGATAATTGATTTAAAGTGATTGTGCTATTTAAAAATAGTTTTTCTTTCTCCATCAAATCAAGCAGGCTTTGCAAACACTTTTTAGCTTTTTCTTCAGAAAAGCCAGATTTTTCATATTTATTTTCAGTAGGTTCACCACTTTTAGGGTCACGCTTTTCTTTATAGATTGCCGGTTTTTCAGCAGTTAAAAACTCAGCCTGTGCAAAAATTTGTGGTTGCCGTTGTCCAAGATAGCCCATTGCATATACCACAAAAGAAAGTACAATTGCAACAGGAAATTCATCATTTAAAAATAGATTCTTTGATACTTCCGGAAATATTTTTTCAAATGTAGCAACCATCCAAACAAAAAGCGCTAACAGGGTTATATTTCTTAACCAGATAAGGTTAATTTTATCAATGCTGGAATACTGCTCTTTTATTTTATCAGAATATCTTTTTAGCACAACCAGGGAATAGCCCATATAAATCAAACCCTGAAAAAGAATGATCGGCCCCGATATTTGATAGAAAAAACCGGCATCATCCACATGTACCCCTTGCATAAACTCCAGTTTGTATTGTGCTGATTTAAAATCGAACCAGAGGGTATTAATCCGGTAAAGAAAAAAAGGAATAAAATGCAGTAAGTTCAGCTTTGATAGTTTCTTCTCCGGGGAAATAAGCTTTATAATATATAGGAAATGAAGAGCCCCAAAAACAAATGGCAAGGCGCGGGCCAATCCATAAAACTGAGGATATGCTTTATAAAAATTCATCCCATCTAATGCAGCATCCAAAATAAAAACAGAGTACAATAAAACCAATAAAGAGAGAAATTGGTTCGCCCGCTGGTTGCCTCTCTTTTGGCTTAAAATTAATGCCAGAAAAAAACCCTGTGCCGCTCCAAAAAGTAATAGTATACTTATAAAATCAGTTGATATCTGCATTAGCTTTCATACTAATAATTTGGATTAAATTAGATTGAGCAACGTAATAATTGTTTAAATCATAAACAAGAGTGTGTTACAATTGAATTGTTTTAAAAAGCTGGTTACGGTCGATACTTAGCCGCACAAGCTATTAAAGTGTTTGCCGATGAATTTCACAAAACCCATCGTCCAACGCCCCGTGTAGGCTACAGAGTTTTGTTTGATTTTTTTTATATATAATTGTTTCTGTAAAAACGAATAATCTGGATTTAAATTTTTCAACATCATGATGAGTCATGAACGTATCCATTTAATTGCATCTGTTTTTGAATTGAAATGTTCATAAAAATTTGGGTCTTCACTCTTATTTAAACGTTCTGTTGAATGAATAATCGCGATTTTTTTAAAGCGATATAACTTAGATTTAATGTCTAAAAAAGCTTGTTTAAAATCCTTCATCACTTTGAGGGATTCAAAGTGATGTTGCCCCAGGTTAACGATTAAAAAATCATAATTTTTAGAACAAATTATTTTGTCAATTGTAGCTCGAATACTTTGATGTGTAATTGGATTTCTTACATAAACCTCAATTATTTTCATTCATTCCTTTTTATATTTTCAATTCATTTCTGAAAATCTAACAGCCGCTGAATGCAAAGCTGGTTTATGATTGTAAATGACCATTATTTATTAAGTTTGTTGGGAAATAAAACCGACCATGATTTATCTGATCCTGCAAATAAGTCCAGGCTACTCAAAGATGGTTTTTTACATGGAATTGCTTTAACGGAATGTGCAAAGACAATTGTTGCAGGTGAAAAATAAATCTTAACTTCACAATGGAGATTTCCTTCTAATTCATGCCGTATAAAAATAGCCATGTCATTGGGGCAATTAGCCTTTTCGTACTCAGATAAAAAAAGCACCTTAATAGAATCTAATGATTCTTCCGCCCATATGGCTTCACCAAGATTTTTTACAAACCAATTATTCAAAGGCCCCTCACAATTTTGAATTCTGATTTATCATTGCTTTGCGTAATTCGCACTAATAGTGTTTTTATTTGAGTGCAGCTGAACGACTTTTTGAAAAATTACCAAGAATGGATGACACCGTATTAATAAGAAATAGAAGGATAGCGATTACATTAAGTAAGGAGGCCCAGTAACGGCCATCCAGCCAGTCCAGCATATCCATTATAATCCTGAATAGCAGTGAAAAATGGAGCAGGCCAAAATGCAGGTAAAACCGCGGATGATAATTTATGGGTGATCCAATAATAGCCGGGAAAATAATAGGTGCATGTCCAAAAATCATTGAAAATACAAATCCAATAAAAAAGCTGTGTAATACTGCATCGTAGCTTAAACCGCCGGCAAGAGGTAATTCAATGAATATTAGAATTCCTGAAATAAGCAGCCAGAAGTAACCACCAAGTAAATTAGCGGCAATAAACTTTGTTAATTCTTTTCTACGGATTGTATAGCGGGGAACATCATAAATAAGCAACCAGATAGCAAAAATGATAGACGCCGTAGCCAGGAAATACCATGTTATAGCCACAGCAATAAAGGAAAAAATCAAGGCTGTCAAAACGAAAAACAACGCTACATTAAATCCGATAGTTGAAATAAAACTCTTTTGGCCCAGTCCTGATAATTGGATTCGTTCAGCACTGATTGTCAATAAGAGGAATACAATCCACCAAGGTGTAAGAATGTTAAATGGCCAGCCGGTTATCCATAATATATTGCTTATGGCCCATACAAAAGCTGCAACATTCATTAAAAAAATATCGAAACTGTTTTTCATTTTTTGGAATTGGACAAAAATAATTATAAGGATAAGGCTGCCTGTCAGTATCAGCCAGGGTGCCAAAAAGCTCAGTGGTGTAACCCACAGGGCAACTATTCCCAGGGCGGTGCATAATGGCGCCAGGTAGGCCCAACGTTTGTTTAATGCTACAGCCCTTTCCAGGCTAATCACTGTCCCCAGAAATCCTCCAATCATTATGGGACCATGCAACAGGCTCAAATCAATACTTACAATCGGGAACTGCCACCCGGCACGCATTAACCCACCAATTAAGGCACTTAATAATCCAAGGATACCTGCCATTAAGAAGGGTAAATTATGTTTATTTATTTTTTCCATTTACTTTCCAAACATTTTTTTCGCTTCATCGCTCATCATATTGGCATCCCATGGTGGGTCCCAAACAAGCTTAACCTCTACTTTTGCCCACGGGCAAAGTTTTTCTGTTTTTTGTGCAGTTTGAGTTGTCAGGTAGGTATGCATGGGACAGGATGGTGTTGTCATTGTCATTAAAATCCGGATATTGTTATCGTCAATATCAACACTGTAAATCAGGCCCAAATTTACTATATCTACTCCCAGTTCGGGATCAATAACTTCTTTTAATGTGTCTAATATTTGGTGTTTGTCAACTTCAAACATTTTTAGATATGGACTGTACGTTTATATTTTTTGGTGGTTCGTAAAACATTGCTTTATAACTATTTTTGTAATCCGGTCTACATCATCCGGTTCAAAATCACCATGTTGTACTTTTTTTACACCATACTCGTTTAAACGAAAATGATGCGTTGTTTTAATATTGTGCCGTGCCAGAGTTTTTTTTACACAGTCAAGGGGGCAGCCATCAAGAGCTATAATATCTCTGCCTGATTTTGCGGTTTTGACCAATGGTTTAACATCACCGCCAACACCGGCAATGCAACTCATTTCTGCAATCCCGCTCCTATCCATTTTTACCGCAATGCTATTAGCCAATTGAGCAGCAGATGAACAGCCAGAACAAGAGTAAATGAGTGGTTTTTTAAAGTCCTTCATATTTAGCTATCCATTTAAAAATTCACAAAGAGACCAAATGAATATCACCCTTCTGATGGGCAATTGTCATACTGGAAATAGTATGGGTTCTCAAAGCTTTTGCAAAACCGTCTCTGAATACAGCAAAGTCATTATGTAATGCGCAGGGATGTTCATCAGAACATTTTTCCAGCCCTAAGCCACAACGGTTAAAATATAATGAGCTGTCCACAACTTCTACAATCCTCATTATTGGAGTGTCTAATTGCTTTGGTGTTAAAAAAAATCCACCATTTTTCCCTTTCGCAGATTGTAATATCTGCTGTCTCGTAAGGTTTTGCATAACTTTGCCTAGAAAATGAACTGGAATTTGCAAAGAATCACTTATTTGTTTTATTCCAATCGATTTATCAGGATAAGAATGTTGGTGGCTTGCAACACACAAAACCGACCGTATTGCATATTCACAGCTTTTTGATAACATACTGTCCCTTAAATAAATACTTCTTTCTCTAAGTTTGGTAATGCCGGAAACAAAACATTATTTTCCAAATGTACATGTGTATGAAGATCCTCTTCAAATTGTTTTAAATTTAAATAGGTCACTTTATAAGTAGTACATGCAAATGCTGGAGGGGTATAATTACTGCTTAGCTCATTAATTTCAGCAAGCAACTTACCTGCATCAGAGTGATCTGCTTCCATTTCGGAAATTGGAATGGATAAGCTTTTAAAATGAGGGCGTTCAAGCTTTTTGTTTTCCTTCTTAGCCTGGTACATTTTCTTTATAACGCTAAATAGTACTTTTTCCTCTTTTTCCATATGCTCTGCTAAATCTTTAGTAATTGTATCGAATCGATGTTTAATTTGTGGGAGCTCCGGATGATTGTTTCCATGACGACTTACTACCTTTTCCAGAAAAGCAGAAATTTTCGGAATAGATTCTTTTACATAACTATGATGCGTGTTAACAATGTAGTCACATAAAAAATCTAATTCCCATTTTCTAAAATCAAGAGCTTTTCTCCCTGCCGAAAGCTCAAGTTCATTTAAATCCCGAACCAGTTCTTTTATATTGAATTTTTTTTCGGTACTCACTTCTCCTATTGTCTTTTTACCTCCGCAGCAAAAATCTATACCATGTGCTTTAAATATATCTGCCCGTCTGTAATCCTCACTTACCAGGTCTCCAACAGGGATTTTTGTGTAATCTGTATTTTCTTGCATTATTTGTAATCCTTATATTTATTGTTTAAAAAAAAGTATACGAAAAAAATCATTAAAAGACAAGGAGGTCTTTTTGTATTTAATAGTTTTTTTTTACTTAGGATGGATATACAGGTTCCCAGCTTTGATGATTTGAAATGGAAGAAGATGCCCATATGATTTCTTACAAGCGTATAAATCAGATTTGGGCTTGGAAATATAACTTCGATTCATCGCCATAGCAAAATTGCTTCATATTTTTAGGTGTTAACTATCTTTTAGCCCTTAGCTTTTTAAGAATATGGTTAATATATTTCGCTTCCGGATTTAATTTCAATGCTATCTCATAGTTTTCAATTGCCATTTTATTTTCACCATTTTTCAGAAAAGCTTCACCCAAACTGTCGAAAGCATTCCAGGAATCCGGATACAACTTAGTATTTATTAAAAAGAACTGTTTAGCTTCTTCAAGTTTGTTTCTTTCTAAAAAATAATATCCCAAGCTATTTATTTCTTGTTCTTTAAAACTATAATTATCGCTCTTTGTCAATTTTAATTCATTGAATTTATTTATAGAGTATTCAAAGCCTTTTTCTTTATATATTTTCACTATTTTTTCAAATATTGATTTCTTGTTTATTAAAGTTCTCAATCCGAACACAAAACTATTAGAGTTACCTGTTGTATAATGATTGGTTTTGGGAAATTCTTCAATAAATAAATTTAGCCCTTCATAATCCCGGCTTTTAATTTTATTGGCAAAAGAAAGTATTTTGGGTGATTCATATTCGCCAGCGCATAGATAAACATTTGCCGGTAAAACTTTATGGTTATCAAAATAAGAATTTTCAAAATCAATTAATGAAAATTTCATCCTTTCTAAAATATAACTACCAGCAATATAATTTTTAAAAAATTTTGGAGAACTGAACAGTGCATATAATGTAAAAAGCCCACCACGAGAATATCCATATAAAGTTCTGTTTTCTGATTCAATGCGGTATTTTGATTCAACGGCAGGAACTAATTCATTTTTAATAAAGCTTAAAAAAAAATCACCCCGCCCATTATTTTCGGAGAACTTTGGAACAAAATCTACTGCGCGTTTATTATCTGCCCGTTGTCTGTAACCAATACCAACTATAAATACTTCTGGCAAATGTCCACCCCAGCGCATACCAAGTTGCAAATCCGCAGCCATCCCAAATAACAAATCACCATCAAGCAGATACACAACGGGGTATTCCTTTTTTGTTTTAGCATATGATTCTGGAATAAATACATTTATTTTATATGTTTGATCTTTTACACTTTTTGAATCAATAAAAAAGACTTCTGAATTCTCAATGGTATATTTTTGAGAAGTTTGAGCGGTTATGTTTTGTGGAAATAGTGTTAAAGAGGTTAGAAGACAGAATACAATAAAGAACTTTTTTAGGTTTAAATTCATGTTGACCTCCAGAATTTTTAAGCCCACACTCTGTGAATCTAAAAGATTTTTACCTGGTTGTTAAACTTGCACTTTTAAACCGGTTTAGTTACAACAAATATATATCTATTTATACTAAAAAAATAAGTATTATTATCTCCGTTCTGACGCAATTCATTAGCCCATAACTTTGCTTCTTCAGGTGATATACCATTTTTCCCAGACACATAAGATACAATAAAATCGATGATTCCATGGCTATATGTATTTTCATCATACTCTGGATTAACAATTGTGTAAACATCCAAATTACTAATATTAAACCCAACATTTTGTAATCTATGTACCATTTTGCGTGGTAGTCTCGGATCGGCACAATGCGTTTCGAATGTTGTAAGGATCTTTTGCATCCGGTCTTGGTTATTTGTATTCCATATTAGTGTATCCCAATCTGTACAGACTATTGTTGCATGCCCTCCAAGTTTTAGTATTCGATATAATTCTTTTAAACATTTTTCGATATCATTAATGTATTCATAAACTTGAGTAGAAACAGCGAAATCGAATTCTTCATTTTTATAGGGAATTGATGTGGCATCACCCTCTCGGATTTCAACTTGAGATAGATATGAACATCTCTTTTGAGAAAGAGCAATAAATGGATCGCTAATTTCTATTCCGCAAATTAATCCTTTTTGATTAACCTTTTTAGCTATATCCTCAATTAAAAGACCAGGTCCTGATCCAATGTCTAAAACTCTGCTGTTTGGTTGCAGGTTGAGTGTTGAAAGTACAATTTCTCTTTGTTTAATAACATCTGGGGTTGAGTATATTTTGATGAGCCGGTTGGCCCAGCCTTCATCATATTTTATACTTTTATCCATTTAAACCCTTTAATAATCTTTGTAAGCAGCGCGATACTTTATTGCAGCGTAAACCGGATTAATTGTTATCCAACATATTTCGAATATATCAGCCGTGCTACTACAACATCTGCTTTAGTTGGGTAAGGTAGCTAATAAGCTTCACCATTATATGACAATCTACCATCACTAAAGTTGCCGTTAATGGTTATTTTTGCCCTAAAACCCTGACCAAAACTTATGATACCGTTAACATCGCCACCGGCTTTAACTTTTGCAGTATAACTTAACTTAGACTGTACTTTTTTACCTTCATGTGCACCAATAAAATTTCCATAAGCGATCCATTCTTCATTATATGTTCCTATTGGCGAGCCACACTTTCCATAAACAATAATCCTATAATTCATCTCAACAGAACCTGAAATATCTCCTGAGATAGAATAAGATTGAATTAACTCAATTATGCAACTTTCTCCGGCATCAATTCTAATTGGTTTTTTTAATGGTTTCCCCATTGGGGTAAGGAATCCAGATACGGCTTTATTAGGGGGAGTTTCTTGTTTTATAGCCGCTTGAGAAAAGTTAGTGCTAAAAATTATTGAGAATGCCAGTACAGCAAAGAACCAACTAATTAGTGTTTTCAATATTGTACCTCCATTTTAATGCCTTAAAGCGATTATCTGGTGCGCCGTTAAGCCGGCTCAGTCTGGATATTAATATCGATTGGTTTAGTAGTGTTTGGTTTAGGCCATTATGAGTGCCCGGCATGGTATGAAATTCTGTATTAACTAAAATATAGGTCTCTTATTCAAGAGCCGCAAATCCCTTACGGGTAAGATGATATCAGGGCTGTCTCTCGATTAGCGGTAAGAATATCCCAAAATGACTTGTGGATTTAACTCTACATCAAATCATTAATACCTGTGATTGTAAACATAAATTGCTGAAATCAATAAGTTCCCTACCCCTTGCGCGCCAATTAAAAAGTCTTCTCCCAGTTTAAAATCTTTGCTATCTTGATTCCAATCTGTTAAATCCATTTCACTTAAAAAGAACCCATTTAACCAAAAGAGAGCTTTTTTTCTTGGAATGGCAAACTGAATTATCAACTCATTTTTTTCTTCTCGAAGATATCTTTGACAAAATGTATATTCTAAATTTCTAGATTGTATTTTACCAAAAAAATCATTCGTGGCGTATTCTGCGTATTGCTCTCTTTCCCATATAGAAAGTGCCTGGGCTTTGCCACTATTGCCTTTATTATTAAATTTAAAAAATATTCCGAACAGATCACTTTCTTTAGAAATCACAAAATCTATTTTTAGTGTTAAGCTTGCTTTTAGGTTTAAATTAGTTGTATCCTGATTCCATAATATAGGTTTGCTTAAATCAATCAGGTTTTTATTCGCAAATGAAATCTTATTTTCAGTTTTCACTTTAAATGTATAAGAATTATTTCCGTTAAAATTATAGGCATCTTGTGTTGATTTTTGCAGCCAGTTCTTTAAATAATCACCCCGAAACAATTTTTTCTGAAGTCTGTAATATATTACACCTCTGTTGTAAAGATAGCGTTTCTTTTCGAATAGATAATGCATATCCAAAAAGCGAACCTTAATTTCGTTGCCTGCTGTACAATGAAAGCCAATTCTATTACCATCCAGAGGAAAAAGGCCTGCTTCGATACGCGCTACTAGTTTTTCGTTAACAAAGAAAAACATTTCATTCTTATATTTCCTAATGGTCAGCTTAGTCCACTCAAATTTGGTGGGTGCAGTAAGAATAGAACCATTTTTATAATTCCAATAATTATCTTTTAGTGTTTCATTATAAGTATAATCGAGAATAGGGAGAACTTTTCCTTCAATGGACCGTCCAATTTTTATCTGATTGTTTTTAATACCAAAATAATAGGAAGTTTTGTCATTTTTGTAGCCAAACTCCAGGAAGTTTCCAAATTTTTCATTGGGGCCGGATACATATTTAAATGCTGTTTCTATCTCCCAATTTTTCCCTTGATCAAATGGGACTGATTTTGTGTATACCCAAACCTGGCTGTCAGATTTAATATGATAACCATCAACAGAGTTAATTTTTGCAAAACGATTATCCCACTCACCGGAGATCCAGTTATTTTCATTATTTCTAAACCTTTCCATGAAAAAATTCAGTTTATTTTCATTTGGGAAAAAATACTTTGCCGGGTCAACGGCGTGGCTGAACTGGGGTGTAAAAACTATATTAGAAATAATAAATAAATAACATATATATTTCATTTCCTAAATCCTTTACTTGATGATTTGTCCTTAGGTACAGTTTACGGAATGAAATTAAAATGCCTTAATTCCTGTCTTTTTTTTTATCACTTTATGCTGGTTTTAGTATTTCAAAATTTTTTTGGAACCGTTTTATTACAGATTGCGAAAACTCTTAGTTAAATGTCAAAGGCAATTATTTCATTTTTCTTAGATGTGAGCATAACCTGGCCTATCTCAAGTAACAAAGGCTTTTGCATTCTACAAGTATTTCAATATCTGGCCAACGATATGCTTGAATTGCATATGAAACCAAAATTGTTAGGCAAATAAATTTGAGCGGAGGCCGCCAATGGTAAAATATCCCTGAAAAATCTTTAAGACTGACTCTCAGTTCCGGACAGTAAGTGAAATAACACTAATTATTTTTTATGAAACAGCGTTTCTAATATAAACAACTCTAATGTTTTACATAATTAATCAGCGATTCAAGGTAACGTGATTTTACCTGTTTGCTGGCCAAAGCCTGCTTAATAGGTGGTAACTTCAAAATCACACCCAAAACTCCCGCCATTGCCCTGTGGCTCCAAAGTACCTGATTATCAAAAATAAGGTTTTGCAGCTTGCCCCGTTCAATGGCCATTACTACCGCACGGTGTGTTCCATTAAGCGGCGTAAGCACCCGCATTGGACGTGACTGCAAAAGCAGGCTTTCCTTTGTACAAACGCGAACGCAAACCCCGCATCCCAGGCACAAATCATCGTCAAGCTTGGCCATTTTCATTTTAGGTTTATCAGGGTTATTTGCCGAGACCAAAGTCATCGCTTCAACCGGGCAGACATTTACACATTTGCCGCACCCATTACAACTCTCCACATTTATAGACGGAATAAAATTGGTTGTATGCACAGGATTTAAAATGGCAAAACGGCGTGCAGCGATCATTGCCTCGCAACAACAACCACAACAATTGCAGATAAAGTTTACATGCTCCCGTACATTTTCTCCAAACTGTACCAGGTTATTTTCGTAAGCTTCTTCTAATAAATCGAAACATTCTTCCTTTTCAACAGAGCGTGCCGCACCATGTTTGGTAAGTGAGGCTGCAGTCGTATTAAAAGTCATACAAATATTCATCGGTGCATCACAAGCTTTGCCAAGGTGCTCCATTTTATGCCGGCAATAACAAATCCCTACACCACGATGGGTTGCATTTTCAATTACCTCACTGGCACGTTCATAATCTAAAACATGAAGTGCATTTTCATTTGAAAGTGCCTTTTCATTAATAAATGTTCGGCCCAATTGAGTTTCTCCGCGAGTAAACAGTTCCCGGATAAAATCTTCCTCCACGTTCATATATTCGTGGAAAAGCTCACTCAACAATTTCTGGTCAATATCTTCACGCACACGCATGAGAGAAAATTCAAAGAAACCGGCCATAGGTGGAGGCAACGCATAAACAATTTCACCATTCTGCTCGATATCAACAAGAATAGCCCTGGCCGCTAATTGATCAAGCATTTTTTGTGTATCGCTCAGTTTCATCTTCCAAATTACGCTGGCTTTTTTTGCCGTAAAAGGTTTTATGGGCATCAGCGAAACCAGGTTGGCTTCTTTTTCACTAAACAGCATAGAAAGAATTTTGAATAATAGATCGGATGGCGGTGCGCCTTGCGGAAATCGATTTAATCGATCGGCTAATTGAGAGTAACTGGTCTTAAGGGTGGTATGGGCCATGGTTGATAACCTTTGTCATAATAGTCATTTTACGAAATTGTATTAAATATTAATGCACTTTTATGAGTTAAGCAGAATCACTAAAGCTGTTGAAAACAATATAGTTGCTATTCCAAATCTGGTAATTAAAACCGTGTGTTTTTTATATTTACCAACAAGGCCTTCAAATATGAGGGCTATGAACGGCGGTGCGGCAAGTTGCAAATTAGGAATAGGTTCCGGTAAAACACGTTTTGAGAAGTAAGACATTAAAATGATAGAGAACCCTGTGGCCAGTGCAAATTGGATATGGTGCGATTTAAAAAAATCACTGATAGTTTGTAAATTTATTTTAAGTGAATATTTCATAATCAAAATCCTACTAATGGTTGGGGCAAGTTGGCAATGGTCGCTGAAAATTTTTGCTTATTATATATACGATATTGGTATAACAATTTCAAGAAATATAAAATGGGCTATTAAAAGATTTTCAAAAAAATCAGATAAATATGCTTTTGCTTTTTTTTGATTGACGTTTTACTTTCAGCTATGATAACTCCCCAACTTGATCTGTTTTCAGTTTTTATATTTCTTGGTGCCATGCAGGGACTTTACCTGACTTTTTTCTTTGTTTTCCGCAAGGAAGGTAATCATCTTTCCAACATATTATTTGGTTGCATTTTACTTGTTCTTGCGCTTATTACTTTGGATATATTTAGCGGATATACAAATTATATCATCTATTTTATGCATCTTAACAATTCAACAGAACCGTTTACTTTTCTAATTGGACCACTGTTTTACTTGTACGTTTTTTCAATCATAAATGATCAGGGAAAACTAACCGGGAAACAAAAACTACATTTTTTAGCGGCGATTATTTTTGCGCTTAATATGATTCCCTATTTTTTACAACCAGAAGCTTATAAGTACAATGAGTTCCTTGGAGCCTTTCACCCGGAAGCCCAACAAATTCCACTAACTACTTTTTTAGATCCTGATCCTGCCAAATTAAGAAACAACATTGTTCCACTGATTTTCATACATGTATTTAGTTACGTAATTTTGTGTATCCGTATTTTGTACCCAAAATTTAGGCAACAGAACCTTTCATTCTTTTCAATGCAAAACAAAACTTTGGCCTGGCTGCGATTGCTTGTTTTGGGATTGGCGCTGGCCATGATAATTTTTATAGTTGTCCGTATCCTTTTTGATGCAGATTTGGGTGATTACATCACAGCAACTTATACCAGCATTATGCTTTATTCGATTAGTTTTATGGTTACAAAGGATTCCGGATTTTTTTCAGGGAAGATTGCAATTAATAACAAAAAATATGAGAAATCATCACTAACCAGTGATATGCAAAAGGCAATCCTTGAAAAACTGAATAAACTGATGGAAGAACAAAAACCGTTTCTGGACAGCTCAATTTCGCTTTCATCACTTGCTAAGCATTTATCGATATCCACTCACAATCTTTCACAGATATTGAACGAATCGCTTCAAAAAAGTTTTTTTGAATACATTGCAGAATACAGGATAGCCGAAGCCAGGAAAATGTTAAGAGACCCTGAAATGGCCAACATGGTTATAGAGGAAATTGCCGAAAGAGTTGGTTATAATTCAAAATCTGCATTTAATAATGCCTTTAAAAAACTAACCGGTTCTACTCCATCGGAATATCGCGGATAAAAATATTATAAGTCTAACTCAGCTAAATTTTTGCGATTGAAATAAAGACTAACCACAATTACAACTGCCGGGAAAAACCCAAGTATCATAGCTAAATGTAATGGCATCATGTAACTAAAAACTGCTTGGTACAAAAGCGGAACCGAGGTATCTATAAACCAGAATACAAAAAACAGTTTGGTCAAATCTATTTTATTTTTTAGCCAGGGTTTTGTTAAACTAAAAATAGATATAACATTGACCACAAAAGCCACTACAAACATCAGTTGACTTTTTATACTTACCGAAGAAGATGCTTCCTTCAAGTCTATCTGAAATCCGGAGAGCGTTGCACTAAGAATTCCCCCAACGGCATAGCCGACATAAGCAAAACAGGCGGTCATAATAATCATTACAAAATATGTAACTTGTTTTTTTGATTTACTAAGTTGGTTTATGGGTTGTTTTTCAGATTTTTGTTTTGTCCACCAAACGAGAATGAGTGAAAAAGTTAATGTCTGTAATAATAGCTCAGGAAATCCAATCAAATGATACCACAAGGGCAGCTTCGAATATATTAGCCCTTCAATTGAAGATGGTGATGCCGAAGGTGTGGAAAGAATGCCGAAAATTATTATTATATTCCATAAAATTAACCAACCATTTTTTTTACCAATAATTAATGCACGAATTGGCCAGATACCAATGGCAAAAAGAAGACCACGCACCGGTTGTAAAAATGGACCAAATAAAATATATGGCGAATCTATCGGACGCATATAATCTTTAATAATATCCTGCCTGAACAATTCACCGTAATCGAAAATATTAGACATAAGCAAACCAAAGATAAAATAGGTGATGGTATGCGCAATTATTACTTTAAATGTAAAAGATAAAAAGTCTTTTAGAATAAATTTGTCTGCCATATTTTCTCCGGATTAAATTATCCTAAATGTGGATTAGTTTTGAGCTTTATTGATTAACGCAAAGGTATAAAAAAGGTTATGGGAAGTTTGATAAAAAATTATGGAAGTTGTCCTACAAAGATGGCATAAAAACAAAATGAAAGTAGATCCGTGGTTAATATTCCTAAATTTGGGTTAAAACTGTAACCTAAAAAATGTATATTTGAAACACCGGTCATTTAAATCCGTCAAAGATATTCAAAAAATTTATTGGATTAAATCTTGCAAAAAAAATCTTATTTTTCCAACCAGACTAAGATTGCTGTATTTTTATTATGGACATTCCTGGCCTTTTTCTACGTCTTTCAGCAATACTATATTACCCTTATAAAAGATAAAGAATTCGAACTTAGCACAATCATTATTTGGGAGCTCTCTTATTTTTATACCTGGGCTGTACTGACTTTAATTATTATTTTTCTTGCCCGTAAAAACCCACTGGAAAAACAGAACCTGATAAAAAATGGACTTTTGCATTTTATCTTTGCCCTTGTTATAGCCTTTGTTCATCGTGCCGGATCAATGTTTATTTATCTTGTTTTAGCGAAACCTGAGGATTTGGAAAAAGGATTACCTGATTTTTTTGGACCTAAAGTAATACTGGGTAGTTTTGATGGATTTATCATCTACTGGATGATACTGGGTGTTTTTTTCAGTTTTGAGTATTACCAGCAGGTTCGGGAACAAAAAGTAAAATCAGCAAGATTAGAATCGCAATTGGCCAAAGCTGAACTAACCGCATTAAAGATGCAGCTTAACCCACATTTTTTATTCAATACGCTACATGCCATTTCTTCACTAATCGATAGCAAAGGAAAAGACGCACAAAATATGCTGGTTCGGCTTAGTGACTTTTTGCGACAAACTTTGGAAAGTGAAGGCCAGCAAAATGTGTCCATTAAAAAAGAGATCTCTTTTTTAAAAAGTTACCTGGAAATTGAGCAAATCCGATTTGGCAAACGGCTGAGTGTTGAGTATAACATCGAAGAATCTTTGTCTCAAAAATTGATACCTACCTTAATTTTACAACCTTTGGTAGAAAATGCTATCAAACATGGAATCTCACCTCATTCAGGACAAGGAAAAATTGAGATATCTGTTTCAGAAAAAAATAGCTTTATGGAAATAAGTGTTTGTGATAATGGCAAAGGAATTGGGCAGGATATTGTTGAACATGTTGGTTTAAAAAACACGCGTCAACGATTGGAACAGGTTTATGGAAAAAGTAGTCGGCTTAAATATTATAACAGGGACCAGGGTGGCTTTTGTGTTCATCTCTCCATTCCTTTAGAAAAGGAAGTATAAATGTTATCTGTATTAATTGTTGATGATGAAAAACTTGCCCGTGATCGAATCTCTTTCTTATTAAAAGATGAGACTGAGATTAATATTTGTGGCGAAAGCAATAATGGGTTACAGGCGATAAAAGATATACAGCATTATAAACCTGATCTTGTTTTTCTCGATGTCCAAATGCCTGAGAAAAATGGCTTTGAGGTTTTACAGGAAATTGATCCTGATGAAATGCCTACCATAATTTTTGTTACTGCTTATGACAAATATGCCCTGGATGCATTTGAGGTTTGTGCGATTGATTATCTACTAAAACCTTTTGATGATGAACGTTTTTTTAGGGCTTTAAGAAAAGCTCAGGAATCGACAATCAAAACCGCAAATACACAAGATCTTGAGAAACTTATCGCCCGTACAATTTCCGGCAATAATTATTACGATCGAATCTCAATAAAAAAAGATGGTCGTATATATTTTGTGGAAACCTCTGAGATTGTTCTTATAAAAGCCTCAGGAAAATATGTAAGCCTGCATACAAATTCTGAAACACATATGCTTAGAAAAGCCATAAGCCTGGTTGAACAGAAATTAAATCCAAAAAAATTTATGCGTATTCATCGTTCTACTATCATCAATATTAACAAAATTCGTGAGATGCAGCATTGGCATAAAGGCGAGTATGTTTTATTGATGAGCAATGAAGAAAAGGTTTTCAGCAGCAGCAACTACAAGGAAAATATTCAAAAGCTATTCTGATCCATGGTCTAAAGAATACATTTTAATCCCAAAAAAAACCAATCCAGTCCTAAAACGAAACACATGTTGATATCGGCGTAGCTAATGTTGTTTTTACCAATCAATCCTTAGTTTAACATCGGAGAAATAGTTATGCGCATATTATTAATAATTTTATTTGCTACAGTTACGAGTTGGTCAAATCCTTTGGATGCAACTCAAACTGACAAGCAAATCATCTCTTTTACTTTCGATGGACAGGTGGACAAAGCTGATTCTTTGCTAAACTTAATGATCAGCAAAAATCCTGAAAGTCCTAAATATTATGCTCTAAAAACACCTTTCTATTTTTACTCCCGCTATTTTGGTCCGGGCGGTCCAAATTCTAATGATTCGTTGAAAAATCTAATTTTACTTGACGGTCAAAAAGCTATTGACATAGCTGATGAGAGGGATGATCTTGGATCAAAATTTTATGCAGGATTAGCATCGGCATTTATTAGCCGTGTGCACATTACCCGCGGTGAATATTGGGATGCATTTTGGGCAGCGGATGATGCAGAAGACTTTTTTGAAGATGTTCTGGATGAAGTTCCGGGTAATGTTGATGCGATAATGGCAGCTTCCATCCGTGAATATTTTGTAGAAAACAATGTTACCGGTTTTACCTATTTTGTTGCCTGGATATTTGGCTTTTCAGGTGAAAAACAACATGCGCTGGATAATCTGCAAATGGTTGCAACGGAAGGTGAGTTTTTTAAAACTGAAGCACAATTTGCATTGGCAATTATAAACCGCTTTCAGGAAAACAACCTGGACTTAGCGCTTGAATCTCTAAAAGATCTGAACCAACGATTTCCAAATAATAACTTTATCCGCAACCAGGCCAGGCAGGCAGATTTTATTGCCTTAGTAAATGACAAAGGTGTGGATTTTCTTGTTGCAGAAATTGATACCTTAAGAGTGAAGTACAGTATTAATAATGCAGGTACTTTAAATAATCTTGGATATCAGTTTATAAATCAAAACCGCTTGGAAGAGGCAATTAAAATATTTAAAACCAACCTGAACTTATTTCCGGAAGTGGCTAACTGCTACGATAGCCTGGCAGAAGGTTATATGACAAATGGCCAAAATGATCTGGCTATAAAATATTACCGTATTGCTTATGAAAAAATTGATGGCGATTCAACAGCCAACGAACAATTCAAGCAAACCTTAAAAGAGGGAATTGAAACACGGCTTGAAGAGATGGGTGCTACAGTTAATATATAGTTGCTATCTTTCAGTTGAACATTTTATACTAGCCCGGGAGCTATCCCGGGTTTTTGCAATCCTGTCATTCCATTTATTTCTTTTGGGCAATTATTTCTATAGGGAAGATCAATTCAGCTGATATGCCCTCAACCATATTTTTCAGCTTTATCGGTGTGCTGTCTTTCATCAAAGTATGTAATCCTAATGGAGACTGACCGCCATTTGATTTTGTTTTTTCACGCAATTCTTTAAAAAAACTAAGCGCAAAATCACTACGGTTATTTATTATGGTGATTGTAAAACCGGCATTGGTTAAAGCTTTTTTGTACTGATCAATTGTTGCTAAATTGTTTGTACTGGTTTCAGATGACCAGGGAACAGGATAAGTTAATTCACCATCCTTATTTCGCATAATATCATACACGCCAAACGTAGACCCGGTACTCAACACCCGTGATATTTCCTTAAATAGCTGGTCTTTATTTTCAATATTCATTCCCACATGCATCATAAAACCGCCGTCAAATAAATCATTTTCAAAAGACATAGATAATGCATTCTCCTGTTTTAGATTAATTTGATTCTGCATGTTTACCCAACTGGTAAGAGAATTTCCAGTTTCAATATATTCAGATGTTAAGTCAATTCCTGTTACGTGGTTATTGAATTTATTTGCTACAAATCTAGAAGCACCACCGAGTCCGCAACCAACGTCAAGTATATGGTCGTCCTGTCTAAAATTTAATTGGCTGAAAAAATTCTCAGTGGCTAAGCGCCCTCCAATATGAAACTCATCCACTGGGGCAAGGTCATCAATTGAAACCGTATCAATTGTTTTGCCAAGTTTTGTTATTGCGGTCTTAATAGATTTCAGTAAATCTCCATGAACATAGTGTTCTGATACAGCATTATTGTTTTGCAATCCAATCTCCAGTTTGATCTATGTGTGTTCCACAACAAGGAAGTTTGTTATAAGAAATTATAATATTTTGTGTGTTTTAATTGTAAAAAAATCAGTATTGAAAACACTTAGGCTGGCTGAAAAAATTCCCACTTTTTAAGACAATACTTTAGGAAATTTCATTATTCATATCGGAGGGCTTCAACCGGATCTACATTTGAAGCTTTACGGGCTGGGAATAATCCGGCTAACAAACCAATCAATCCCAGCAAACTAATTGAGACAGCTAAAACAGAGCCGGACAAAATCGGCCGCCCCAGAAATTCCATGGCATCTTCAGCCGGCATCATCCACATCACTTCTATAATTCCAATGGAAATCAATAACCCTATTCCACCACCTATAAAAGCTATTAACAGGGATTCAAAAATAAATTGAAAAATAATCCAGCGTTTTTTAGCACCTACGGCACGCTTAATGCCAATCTCAAAAGTGCGCTCTTTTGCAACAACATACATAATATTTGCAACACCAACTCCCGCAATTATTAGCGTCATTGAGCCGATTATAGCGAGAAAAATATTTATGCCGCTGAATACTTTCGCACCTTCCTGTTCATTCTCAATAAAATTCCACATGGGCACAGCGCGTTCATCTGAAGGATCGAATTTATATTTTTTACCTAAAACTCTGCGAATCTCCTGCTCGACATACATGCCGTCCTGATGGCGAGCCGGCTTAACAATCATTTCGTCCAGATATTTATCACCATAAATTCCCTGGAAAGTTGTATAGGGAATTATGGCACGCCGGTCATCCGGTCCGTTGTTCATGGACGTTTGTAATTTTTTAGGCATGGTGCCAACAACTTTAAAAGGAACACCGTCAATCATAACCATTTCATCAATCGGATCAGGGCGGCCAAATAATTCTTTGGCAATTTCACCACCCAGGAAAACTACCCGCCTGCGTTCTTGTAAATCCTTTGCATTTAAAAAACGTCCACCAGCGGCATGAAAGGTTCGCCTTAAAAATTCAAATTCCGGATACACACCTTCCATATGGGTTGATGAAGTTTTATCGCCAACTTTTAAACGTGTATAACGGTTAAGTCCGGGAACAGCAACTGCCACCTGCGGTATGTTTTTACGGATAACATCACAATCTTCTTTCTTTAAACGAATCCTGCGGCCAACCGGCAAGCCGTCCCATTTTTTTGTAGTCTGACCACTGTAAACACGAATGATTTTGTCGCCGGCATTTAGCAATCCTTCCTTCATGCGAAAACTTAATCCTTCACCAAATGCCATTAAAAGTGTTACCGCAATAATGCCCCAGGAAATTGCAATTGTGGTTAAGAAGGCCCTTGTTTTTTGGGTTTTTATGTCCTCAACAAATTCGCGAAGTAGTGTTATAATATGCATTAAAGTCCTTCGTTAATGGCTTGCTCTAATGTCGGTAAATAGGTAAATCATTTTTAACTCAGAATTAGATGAAATATTTTCCTGTCATTCCTGCATGTTAGCAGGAATCTAATATCAATTTTCAGATTCCCGGTAAAAACAATCGGGAATGACAAACTACAAACATAAAACAGACTCAAACTAATGGCGAAGAGCATCCACAACATTGAGCCGTGATGCGCGGCGTGCCGGAAAATAACCGGCTAAAAATCCAATAGCACCTAAAATTATTATCGTGACAAAAGCAACCAGCAAGTTTAGCTCAGGGCTGCCAACAGCTTCTTTGAAGTCATCAAGCGGCAACGCGTTAAAACCTGTAATTATTAAAACGGCAATTACAAAACCGATAAATGCACCAATCCCAATTATTACAAAAGCTTCAAAAACGAATTGCCCTAAAATAGTTTTACGCCGGGCTCCTGTTGCTCTGCGGATTCCAATTTCACGGGTACGCTCCTGAACTACAACATACATAATATTGGCCAGTCCAATTCCGCCAACAATCAAGGTGATTACTCCAATAAGCCCCATAAAAAGATTGAAGCCCAATGTGAAATAAAAAATGAATTCTTCAAATTCGTTTGTATCCCAAATGCCTAAGGTTTCAGTGTCATTTGGATCAAATTTAAATTTCTTTCCAAGGGTTGCATAAACCTGTTTTTGCACCTGTTCCGATAACCGAGGATCGGATATCTGGTAAACAAAATTACTAACATAGTTGTAACCAAAAATTGATTTGAAGGTTGTCATCGGGATAAATGCACGATCCCTGTCTCTTTGATTATAGGAAGAATTTTGCGTTTTCTCTTTCATTACACCAACAACCAGAAAAGGTGTTTGATCGATATAAACATATTTACCGATTACATTGGCATTTTCACCAAACAGGAAATCCCGCAACCTGTTCCCAATAAAAACAACACGGCGCTTATCCTTAATATCCAGATCATTTAGCCAGCGTCCACCCGGTTCTGGACGAACATTTCGCATGACACCATATTCAGGAATTATTCCCGTCACATTTGGCCGGTTGATTTTATCTGCAACACGAACCGCAGAGCCCCATTTGCTAAACTCTGGGCTGATTCTCGTTATGTTTTTAACCTCGCTGCGCAGCAATTCCATATCGTCTTCATTAAGACGGATACGGCGATCACGGCCATAACCTTCAAAAGGCATGCTGGTTCTGCCTGGCCAGACAATTGCAATTCCGGTGCCTATGCCATGCATATTTTTGCTCATCTGCTTTTTAACACCTGCGCCAAAAGACAGCAACAAGATAACAGTCATCGTGCCCCAAATTATACCAAACATGGTCATGGCAGTTCGGGCTTTATATTGTTTTAAATAATGTAAAATTTCGCGAATCTGATCTAAAAGATTATACATATTTTTAGATTAACCTGTGTATAGTAAAAGGTAAAACAAAACCTAACCACGGAAAACACAGAGGATCAAGGAGTAACAAAAACTTAGATTAAACGCTTTTAGTGTTTTTAGAATAGACTCTATCTGTGTATTTCTGTGAAAATCCGTGGCCAAAGAAAAAATTTTAAGTTATCTCTTTTACTTCTTTTTCCAGAACTTCCTCGTCTTCCTTAAGACCTTCAATCACTTCAATTAAAATAGCATCGCTTAAACCTGTTTTAATATAACGCTCTTCCGAATCCTGCTCCCCTTTTGGGATGTTTACAAAAGCTGAATCGTTGCGAAATGTTACAACCCTCTCAGGAATTGATAAAACGCTGTCACGGCGCGCAATAATGATATTGGCATTTGCTGAATAACCTGCACGTAAAACCGCATCTTTAGTCTGGGTGATTTTTATTTCAACCGGGAAAACAGTTGTATTATCTTCCTTTTTGGCTTTTAGTGAAATAAGTGTCACCAAACCTTCAATAGATTTGCCGGGAATGGCTCCAACCTGCAGTTCACAGCCAAGGCCTTCCTTTATTTTACCAACATCAATTTCATCAACTGTTCCTTTAAAAATAAGGTTGCTCATGTTGGCCATGCGCATAATTGCTGTACCCGGCTGATAAGAAGTTAGCGGAACAACCGGGTCTCCCAGGTTGACATTTTTTTCAAGAATAAAGCCGGTCAACGGCGCTTTTACAACGGTTTCAATACTTGTTTCGGCGATTTTTACCTTGCCTGTTTCAATCAGCTCAAGGCGTTCTTTAGCCATTTGTTGACGAAGCTTTGCTTCATCGTATTGGCGGGCCATCAATTCATATTCCTGGTCGGACATAAATCCCTGCGCTTTTAATTTCTTATCGCGCTCTATTTCTTTTTTATGGGTTTCAAGTTCAATGGAGGCCATCTCTACATCACGCTTTGCCTGCGCCAGCTCGAGAGGTGTCGGATCAGGTTTTACTTCCACCAGAGGTTTTCCGGCTTCAATAAAATCACCAACATCGGCGAATAGTTTGCCAACCACACCTGATACTTTGGATTTTACATCGATTTCATTTACCGGCTCGATGGAGCCAACAGCCAAAGCTTTATCGATAATATTTTTACGCTCAACTTTTACAGTGGCACGTTTGCTTTCCTCTTCTTCGGAACCGGATGACAATGCAAATACACCTGCAACAATAACCAGCACAACTACCGGCCAAATGATCCACTTTTTGGTTTTGCTCTTCATTGGAATGGGCCTCCTGAACAATTAAAATTTATAGATTTGAAAAATATCTCTGTTTTAGTAATGTCAATCAACTGCTGTGATAATTTGGATATCTCATTAAGTGTCATGACATTCCACATTTAAAGATTTGGTTTGGAGAAATACTTTAGCGCTTTACGTTTCCAAAGAGTTGTTTGTTGCAAAAATTAGTACCATTAAAAATGTATATTCTTTATTATTAGATTCTTATTAATAATATAACACTTAAACTTATCCGGACTGCAATATGAGAATCCAAAATAATCAATTTTCCTTTGCTCTTTTTAGTGTTTTTGTCACGTTAATTCTCAGTTCAGCTTCATTCGGAAATGAATTAGCAGGTTTTCAAACAAACCCCTATTATCAGGAACAGGTTACAACCTTCAATCTTAATCCGGACATACGTGTTCACATAAATGCACCATCGCCGGAAGAATTTGATAATGGAAAACCAGTCGGACTTGCCCTGTTTGCTTTGCCAAATGGAAACACGATTGAACATACAGCAGGTAAAGTAACCGGTGAGGGAGATGACTGGCATTACAATATTCAGCATATTGCTGCCCAAACCCGCTTTCTCAGAGAGAAAATTTCAGACTACAACCTGGTTACCGTTTACCTTGAAGCAAAACAATTAAGCTGGCCGGCATGGAAAAGTGCCAATCCAAACTATGATGATATTATCAAAAGTACAGTGGAATATCTTAAATCATATTTCAATGCTTATGATCCCTTTGTTGTTTTAACGGGCCATAGTGGCGGTGGCCGGTTTATTTTTTCGTTCATGGATGCATTTGATGAAATCCCTGATTATGTCGATCGCATTTGTTTTCTGGACAGCAATTACGGCTATGAAAATTCCTATGGCGATAAAATGATCCAATGGATAAATGGTTCAACGGGCCGTTATATTAGTGTCCTTGCATATAATGATAGTGTGGCATTGTACAACGGCGAACCGATTGTTTCTCCAACCGGCGGGACCTGGTACCGAAGCAGGATGATGCAACGATATTTTGCCAGTTCTTTTACTTTTACCAGCGTTGAAGATGATGATTTTATTCGCCATTCTGCCCTTGAAGGCAGGATTAAATTTTTCCTCAAAAAAAACCCTGAGCGGAAAATATTGCATACCGTGCAAGTAGAGCGAAACGGTTTTATTCACACCATGTTAACAGGGACAACCCTGGAAAATGATGGCTATCAATACTATGAGGAGCGTATTTATGATTCTATGATTCAGCCGGAAGAATTACCCAAAAGTACTTTCCAAATTCCATTACGCTCACCGGATGCAAAGAACGGCTCAGAATTTATGCAGCATGTTATGGATATGACATTTACTCAAAGGGAAAATGCTATTCTTAATGAATTACTCACTGGTAACGTCCCGTATTTTCTGCGGGAATTAAAAACACTCGAAGCAACTTTTGAAGACCTGAATGGTGTTTCCCATAATCTCGAATACAGTGTTTTCCCCGATTACCTGGCGATTGGATCGGATAGTAATTATTGTCGCATTCCCATGGGTCCTATCACCGCACAAAAAGTGGCTGATTTTTTTGGAACCGCTTTGCCAACTCGTAAACTGGTTAATCATATCTACCAAAATGCGGAAATAAAATTAGCGCCTGTAACATATTTTCCTGTTGGAAATGCCAATGAAAAAGTCCCAAAATTTATTGAACATAATGATGCAATCGAGCAACAGTTTGAAAGTTCCGGAGGTATACCCGGACAATTAATCGGTGGTACAAAAAAAGATGTGGTTCTTAGCAATAAAATTATTGATCCATCCAGACCAAACCATGTTGTAATTTATGGCTGGCACAAACTGGATGGTGACCCCATCCAACCTCTTACAAATATTCATAACGATTCTTATGTGGACTACAGTCATGGAATCCGTTATTTAAAATCTGAGATCAAAATTAATGGTACCAAAAGCACAATTCAAACCACTCTAAAAGATGATGTTTTATATAAAATTATTAGTGACGAATCTGGTGCCATGTCTCAACCTACTTATATTTTGGATACGAATCTTCCGGCAAAACCAAAATCCTTTGGGTTGAAAATTGAATCAGATGGAGTTGTAAAAGTAGTGCTCGATTCCGTTTCAAATGCGGATCAGTACCATTTATTAACAAGTAAAGACGGCCTTAATTTTAATCCGGCTATAGTTTTCAACTCTACGGAATATAGCTTATCAGATCTGGCGCCCGATTCAATTATTTATATAAAACTTGCTGCGGAAAATACGGCCGGAATATCTGCCAGCACAGAAGTTCTTGCTGCTCGGCCCAAAGTTATGGACACTTCCAAAATACTTCTTGTTTATGGATTTGATCGTACATCGGCCGGGAATACTTTCAACTTTATCCGGCAACATGCATCAGCCATTTTAGAAAATGACTATTGTTTTGAATCTGCAACAAATGAAGCAATAATAAATGGGTTATTCAATCTTAATGATTATAAAATTGTTGATTATATTTTGGGTGATGAGTCGACAGTAGATGAGACATTTTCAACTTCTGAACAAGGCCTGGTTTCAGCCTTCCTGAAATCTGGTGGAAGCTTATTTGTTTCCGGGGCAGAAATTGCCTGGGACCTTGATTACAAAGGTTCTGCTGCTGATAAATCTTTTTTTCATGATTATCTAAAATCACAATACTCAGCAGATGCACCAGGTAATGTTTCTGCAACACATTACACTGCCAAAGGAACACATGATGGGATTTTTGAATCCATTGATCCAATCAATTTTGATAATGGTAGCCAGGGAACAATCAATGTAAAATATGCCGATGTTCTTATCCCACAAAATGGAAGTAAAGAAATCATCACTTATAAAAATGTTTCTTCTTATACAATTGGTGGGGTAAGTTTTGAAGGGGTTTTTAAGGATGGCAGCGAGCCCGGTAAACTTGTTTATATTGGTTTTCCCTTTGAAACAATATATCCTGCGGCTACCCGTAATTTAATGATGGCCAAAATCCTTGATTATTTAAATTCAGTTACAGACATCGAGAATATTACCAACAAGATTCCACAGTTTTTTGAGTTAGGCCAGAATTATCCAAATCCTTTTAACCCGGCGACAACATTGTCCTTTAATATTCCAAATCAGGAAAAGGTTAATTTGTCAATCTACAATGCCCTGGGGCAGCTTGTGACAACTCTTGTAAACAAAGAGTTAAGCCCGGGTAAATACACATATCAGTGGCAAGCAGATAATCAACCGGCAGGGCTTTACTATTATAGAATTAATACAAATAGTTTTAGCCAAACCAAGAAAATGATCCTGATTAAATAGTATCAAATGATACCATAGCTTGTCTTTTTAGAACATTTAATTGCCTAAAGGGATGAGCTCAATATACTGTTGAACGACGCGTTTAGACAAGCGTGTAATTAAAGAAATAGAATTAATATCA